>DATEOV010000562.1:0-5851 GCA_035273645.1 Flavobacterium sp.
GATTAGTTTGGAACTTCTTCAACTAATTTAGAACTCAGTCTTTAAAAGTTAAGTTTAAAATTAAAAAATTGATTAATTTTGCTTTTGTACACAAACTATATGTAAATAGTATGGTTTAAAAATAACCCCAATAAAAAAGACAAAAATGGAATACTCAGAAAATATATTAGGTACTATTGGGAATACTCCATTAGTAAAACTCAATAAAGTGACTGCGGAAGTGACTGCATTGGTTTTGGCCAAAGTAGAGACATTCAATCCTGGTAATTCGGTAAAAGACCGTATGGCCGTAAAAATGATTGAAGATGCCGAAGCAGATGGACGTTTGCAACCAGGAGGAACTATAATTGAAGGAACTTCTGGAAATACAGGAATGGGATTGGCATTAGTTGCCATTATCAAAGGATACAAATTGATTTGTGTGATATCCGACAAGCAATCCAAAGAAAAAATGGATATTCTTCGGGCAGTTGGAGCCAAAGTAGTGGTTTGCCCCACTGATGTGGAGCCAACTGATCCACGTTCTTATTATTCGGTTTCCAAAAGATTGGCTGAAGAAACACCAAACTCTTGGTATGTGAACCAATATGATAATTTATCTAATACATTGGCACATTACGAGCAAACAGGGCCTGAAATTTGGAAACAAACAGAAGGGAAAATTACTCATTTTGTGGTAGGTGTTGGTACAGGTGGGACGATTTCTGGAGTTGGTAAATTCTTAAAAGAGAAAAATCCGAACATCAAAATCTGGGGAATTGATACCTATGGTTCAGTATTTAAGAAATATCACGAGACTGGGATTTTTGACGAGAATGAAATTTATTCCTATATCACCGAGGGGATAGGTGAAGATATTTTGCCTAAGAATGTGGACTTCTCACTAATTGATGGGTTCACCAAAGTAACCGATAAAGACGCTGCTGTTTATACCCGAAAAATTGCACTCGAAGAAGGAATATTTGTTGGGAATTCCGCAGGTGCTGCAGTAAAAGGATTGTTACAACTCAAAGAGCATTTCAAGCCAGAAGATGTGGTTGTAGTATTGTTTCATGATTCTGGAAGTCGTTATGTTGGTAAAATGTTCAACGATGATTGGATGCGAGAAAGAGGATTTTTAGAAGAGGATGTGACCAAAGCAGAAGATGTTATCAAAGACCATATTGATAAACCTTTGATTGTTGTCCGTACCGAGGAATTGGTATCGCATGCAATTGACCGTATGCGTAAGTACAATATTTCGCAAATTCCTGTGGTAGATATTAATGGATTTGTTGGTTCTGTTGACGAAACTGATTTGTTTAGAAGTTATATGGTCGATAAAAATGTAATTGATAAGCCTATCAAAGAAGTAATGGGAAAACCTTTTCCTGTTGTTAAATTAAGCACATCAATCGAAGAAGTTTCCAAGTTTTTTACCAAAAATAATGATGCTGTTTTGGTAGAACTTGGAAAGGGAAACCATCAAATTATTACAAAATCTGACATTATTAAGGCGATGAAATAAATTTATTTGGATTGCAGATTTTGTATTAATCATTAAAATCTGCAATCTAAAATCTGCAATCTAAATTCCAAAAGCCCCCATGACTTTCACCGCTATAGATTTTGAAACAGCAACCGCTTACCACCCTTGCTCCGTGGGTATTGTTACCGTTGAAAATGGTGTTATTGTAGATGAGTTTGTGACTTTAATCAAGCCACCCAATAATGAATATAATCCTTTCACTATACGAGTGCATGGAATATATCCGAGAGACACTGCAAACGCCAAAACGTTTGTGGAAGTATTCCCCGAAATTAAAAAAAGACTTCAGAACAGAGTTGTTGTGGCGCATAATGAAAGTTTCGATCGCAATGTTTTGTCCAAATCAATGGCGCTTTATGGTTTAAACTATGAGGATTTGAATATAGGTTCTCGTTGGGAATGTACTGTGAAAATATATAAATCTAAAGGTTTGAAGCCTGCAACTTTAAGTGATTGCTGTAGAGCCATGAAAATTCAGTTGAATCATCACGAAGCTTTATCAGATGCTCGTGCTTGTGCCAAATTGTATTTATTGAGATAAACCTTTTCAATACTATTCAGAATCTTTTATTCTTACATTTATCTAATGATTAAAAAAATAGTAGAAATATCTTTCTTTTTTAATTTTGTAAGTTAAGTTGTTTGTTTTTTTATTACTTTAGATTAAAAGTATAAAAAGCGAACACAATGAAAGAAGATTTCCTCCACTACCTTTGGAAGTTCAAAAAGTTTGATACTTTAAATTTAAAAACCTGTAACCAAGAGGAAATCACGATCAGTAATGTGGGACAGTATTTAGAATTGGCTGGTCCTGATTTTTTTAATGCCCAAATTACTATTGGAAATCAAAAGTGGGCAGGAAATGTAGAAATTCATATCAAATCATCCGATTGGTATATTCATCATCACGAGAAAGATGCGGGTTATGAAAATGTAATTTTGCATGTCGTTTGGAATCACGATACCGAGATTTACAGAAGTAACAATTCAGAGATTCCTGTTCTCGAACTCAAAAATTATGTTAGTAAAGATATTGTAGACAATTATCAAAAGTTGCTGACTCCCAAATCTTGGATTTTTTGCGAAAAGCAAATCAAAGAGATTCCTCAATTTACATTGATAAATTGGCAAGAGCGTTTGTTTTTTGAACGTTTGGAAAGAAAAGCAAAACCTATTTTGGAGTTGTTGGAGTCAACTAACAATAATTGGGAGGCAGTTTTGTTTTGTCTTTTGGCAAAGAATTTTGGTTTGAATACCAATGGAGAAATATTTCTTAAGATTGCTCAATCTATTCCTTTTTCTGTTATTCGAAAAGAATGTTTTGAAGTGGAGAATCTGGAAGCATTATTATTTGGCTCTGCAGGATTATTGGATGCAGAGAAAGAAGATGCGTATTTCAAAGATTTAAAATTCAGATATTTTTATTTGCTTCATAAATACCAAATTGAGAAAAGTTGTATTGAACCAGTTCAATTTTTTAAACATCGTCCAGATAATTTTCCGACAATTCGGCTTTCGCAATTAGCCAATTTATATCACAAACAGCAAAACCTATTTTCGAAAATAAGTGACCTGAATTCTGTTGAAGCTATTTATGAAGTTTTTGGTGTTTCGGTTGCTCCCTATTGGCAAACCCATTATCAATTTGATAAAGAAAGTCCGAAGAAAAAGAAAGCGTTGACTAAATCTTTCATGGATTTGATTATTTTAAATACGGTCATACCGCTTCAATTTGCGTATGCCAAAAGCCAAGGAAAAGAAATCTCCGAAGATTTAATTGCTATTTTAAATGATGTTGAGTCTGAAAAGAATTCAATTGTAGAGAAATTTAGTTCTTTTGGTCTAAAGGCTAAAAATGCATTTGAAACACAGTCATTATTGCAACTCAAAAATGAGTATTGTAATAAAAATAAATGCTTGGACTGTGCTATCGGAATGGAGTTATTAAAGAATAATTTGGAATAGTAAAATTTTAGTTTTTAAGTAATGTATTAAGAACTTTTTCTGGCATCAATCGATAGTATTAAAAGATTCTGTAATTTTGTCTATAATTCATAATTCAAACCAATGCGAGCAGTAATACGATTGAAATTCTTTTTAGAAAAATATGGTTTCCATGTTTCTTCTCGTCTGGCCGATAAATTAGGAATGCGAGTAACAAGTGTTCGTTTGTTCTTTATTTACATTTCTTTTGTAACTGCTGGTTTGGGATTTGGAGTTTATCTAACATTGGCTTTCTGGATTAGGCTAAAAGATTTAATTCGGGCTAAAAGGACTTCTGTTTTTGATTTGTAAAATTAATTAGAAAGCATAAAAAAAGGGATTTTAAAGTGGTTAAGCTTTAAAATCCCTTTTTTTATGTTAATAGAAAATTATTCTTTAGTACCGTTCAAAGTACTGTTTCTCTTCCCGTAGGCAAAATAGAAAATTACTCCTAAAGCCATCCAAACAAAAAGTCTCAACCAATTTGTCCAACCTAGACCGTACATCATTGCACAACATACAAATACTCCTAAAAGTGGTACGAAAGGAACAAGTGGAGTTTTGAATTCTCTCACCATGTTTGGTTCTTTTTTTCTTAAAATGATAACAGAAATACATACAAGTACAAAAGCAAATAAAGTTCCAATACTTGTCATATCTCCAACAATATCTCCTGGGATAAAAGCAGCAAAAGCTCCAACAATTGCTAAAATTGCAAGATTTGCTTTGTATGGGGTTTTGTATTTTGGGTGTAAATCACTAAATGCTTTTGGTAATAAACCATCTTTCCCCATTGAGTAAAAAACTCTTGATTGTCCTAATAACATCACCAAAATAACAGATGAAAATCCTGCTAATATGGCAATGGTAACAAATTGCGCAAGCCAGTTGTAGCTTTCTCCCATAGCGTGGATTATAGCATTAGCAACAGAAGCTTCCTTACCACTAGTTCTAAAGAATTCTACTGGCTCAAGACCTGTCAGAACATGTCCAAAAAGAATGTATAAAACGGTACAAACCGCCAAAGATCCTAAAATACCGATTGGCATATTTTTTTTAGGGTTTATTGTTTCTTGTGCAGCAGTACTAACGGCATCAAATCCGATAAAAGCAAAGAAAACGGTACCAGCAGCGCCTAATATTCCCATAATTCCTCCATAGGCATGTCCTACTCCGTGTTCGTCAACGAAAACATCTGTTGGTGGAATGTAAGGGGTATGGTTTGTTGGGTTAATGAAATGCCAACCCAATACAATAATTAGTATTACAATTAAAACTTTAACAACAACAATGATACTATTTACCACTGCTGATTCATGTATCCCTTTTATTAATAATAAACTGATTACGACAACTATAAAAAGAGCAGGTAAATTTATGATTCCATTTTCTCCTGTTAGTGATGTTTGAAATGGTGAATGACAATAAGCAAAGGGGATGGGATCCATATGCAGCACATTTGTGAGTAAATTATTTAGGTATTCACTCCAGGCAATTCCCACTGTTGCAGCACCTACTGCATATTCAAGTATTAAATCCCAACCAATAATCCATGCTAGAAATTCACCCATTGTAGCATAAGTGTAGGTATAAGCACTTCCTGAAATTGGAATAGAAGACGAAAGCTCAGCATAACATAATCCTGCTAATGCGCAACCTACGGCGGCTACAATAAAGGCTATTGTTACTGATGGTCCTGCACTTTGTGCAGCTGCGGTAGCTGTTCTAACGAATAATCCAGCACCAATAATTGCACCGATTCCTAATGCAACTAATGACCAAGCGGTTAGTGTTCTTTTTAATCCTTTTTCAGAATCAGCAGCTTCGGCTAATAGTAGAGCTAATGGTTTTCTTTTCCAAATAGACATGGTTTTTATGGTTTAAATGTTATTAAGCTCCAAATGTATTGTTTTTTATAAAAAATAAAAACTATAATTTCATTTAACTAACAAATTAATGATGTATTCAGCTTTTTTATTTAGAAAAAAAATAGTAGGAATGTTTTTTATGCATTTAATTAATAATTAGTGTTAATATTTTTCTTATAAAAAGACTAATATGCAAATAATTTTTATATTTTTAGATTTCAAATGTTTCGCATAAAAAAATGTGATTTCGACTATGACTTTCTATAATATCAAAGATTATTTTAAATTTTCACGTGAACAGCGAACGGGAATTGTTCTTTTGTTCGGGATTATCATAATTCTTCAGTTGGTATATTTTTTTGTTGAATTTAATACAATAGAAAAAGAATACCCAGACAAGCAAAAATGGCTTTCTCTGCAATCAGAAGTTGATAATGCAAGAATGCATGATCTGAATGATAACCCTAAAATG
>DATEOV010000563.1:0-7488 GCA_035273645.1 Flavobacterium sp.
GCTTCGGGAATAGAGATTAGGGAGATTAATATGTTATCCGAAGTTCCATTAATAGGATTTGTGTTTCCATTAATTGGGGTGTTTTTAGCGCCTATTTATCCTATTGTGAACTCAACAATTATAAGTGCAACTGAGAAGCATTTTCATGGAGCTGTTGCTGGTTTACTGACTTTTTTCTCCGCAATTGGAGGAACTTGCGGATCGGTGATTATTGGATATTTATTCCAAAAAATTGGAGGAAGTAAAGCGTTCTATTTTTCGCTGATTCCGCTGGGAATTCTTATTGTCGTTTTGTTTTTTATTAACAAATTAAATAAAAAAAATGAAGTTCTTACTTAATGTCGAACAAGTTTTTGAAGCGCTGCTGCTTCAAGAAGATACGGATCATGATAAAAAAATTACCAAAGATGATTTAGGTCCCAAAAGATTTTTGTTGGTAGATGAAAATACCAAGGAAGAACAAATTATTGAAGGAACGTATCATTTGTCCAATCTGCTTCAAGAATTGGCTGTGTTGAAAGAAAATGAAGAGATTTTTGGGGAAGTTGATTTGGATTATATCCAAGAAAATCCTGTGGAAAGAATTTCAAGAAAAATCAAAGAGGATTATTGGGATGAATTGACCCGAACTATTGATAAAAAAGGATTGAAACTAATTATCGAAGACGTAAAAACTTCCAATGAACTGGCAACTCTTTATGTTTCCGAAAAAGACTCGCAGGGTGTTACTTATTTTAAAGAATTAGAAAAGGAATTGAATAACTTCGAAGTGGTTGTCATGCCTTCGGTTATTTCAGAAGATTATGTAGCCACATTGGATCAGAAGCCGGGTATTTTGGCTTTGGGTTTACAAAAAAAAGTATATAGTTTACAGGGTATTCCTTTTGTAGTGCCTGGAGGAAGATTCAACGAAATGTACGGTTGGGATAGTTACTTTATTGGGGTTGGATTATTGATTGACGGCAAATTAGATAAGGCAATTGCTATTGCTGAGAATTTTAAATATCAAATTCTGCATTACGGGAAAATCTTAAATGCCAATCGAAGCTATTATCTCACCAGAACACAGCCGCCTTTGTATTCTTCATTACTCGTTGCTATTGCCAATGAGGGTAATGTCGCTCAAGACTGGTTGAGAAGTCATCTGGAAACCGTGATTTTAGAATACAATACGGTTTGGATGGTACAAGGAAATAGATTGACGCCAACAGGTTTGAGCCGATATAAAGCAGATGGTATAGGGATGCCTTTTGAGGTGGAGCCAGGCCATTTTGATGATGTATTGGAGCCCTATGCAATTAAATATAACTTACCAATTAGAGAGTTTGAAAAACAATATTTGGCACGAACGATTACGGATACAGAACTCGATTTGTATTTTGTACACGATCGAAGTATGCGAGAAAGTGGTCACGATACAACCAATCGCTTAATTAATACGTGTGCCAATTTGAATTCAGTTGATGTCAATAGTTTTCTGTATAAATATGAAAAAGACATCGAGAATTTAATCAGAGATTATTTTGACGGTTCGTTTACTGTAGAAAACGTAACATATACTTCAGATGAATGGGCTAAGAAAGCGGAGTTCAGAAAAGAGAAAATGAACGAATTGTGTTGGAATGAAACTGCGGGGATGTATTTTGATTACGATTTTGTAAACAAAAAGCAATTCCCATTTGAAGCAGCAACAACATTTTTTCCACTTTGGGCTGGATTATGCGATAAGCATCAAGCTAAAAAGCTAGTAGAAAAAGCTTTGCCTCTTTTTGTGAAAATGGGGGGAATTACTGGAAGTACCCAAAACAGTTGGTTAGAATCGGACCCAAATGCTCCACAACGACAATGGGATTATCCTTTCGGTTGGGCTCCTCACCAAATGTTGTTATGGGAAGGGTTATTGAAATACGATTATAAAGAAAAAGCGCAAGAAATGGTTTATCGTTGGCTTTGGTTAATTACAAAAAATGCAGTGGAATACAACGGAACTATTCCCGAAAAGTTTGATTTGGAAACCAGTTCACATAAGGTTTTTGCCGAGTATGGAAATGTGGGAACCGAGTTTGATTATATTGCAAAAGAAGGTTTTGGTTGGGTAAATGCATCGTATCAATATGGATTGCAAATTTTGGATGGTAAATTAATTGAAGAATTGAATCAATTGGCATCTCCAGAAGAATTGTTTTAGTAAATAAAATTTATTGGTTTTTTTACTTTTTGTATATGATTTTTTTCTAAATTTAGCTTTCTAAAATTTATCTATTATGACTGTAAATCAAATACTAAGCACAAAAGGAAGAGAAGTTTATTCTATTGTTTCGACCATTACCGTATTCGAAGCCTTGAGAGTTATGGGAGAGAGAAATATAGGAGCTATTCTTGTAATTGAAGATGGAGCTTTAAAAGGAATTCTATCAGAAAGAGATTATGCTAGAAAAATTGTTTTAAAAGATAAGTCTTCAAAGAAAACACCTGTAAGTGAAATCATGGAAAGTGATGTTGTGACCGTTAAGCCATCGGATAATTTGGATTATTGTATGGAATTAATGAGTAAAAGAAGAATCAGACACTTACCAGTGATTGAAAATGGAGAGATTATTGGACTTGTTTCAATTGGAGACGTCGTAAAATCCATAATAGAGGTTCAAAAAGAAACCATAAAACATTTGGATTCCTATATTTCACAATAACAGATAGTTAAAATTACTATTAAGTAGCTACATCATGTGTAGCTATTTTTTTTAGTTATAAATTACCTTAAATTTTAATAAAAGAAAGAGATAAAGGCTTCGGTTTTAAAGGAAGTCCGTTACCTTTGTGGATTAGAAAAAAAATAAAAAATGGATAAGAACAGTAAAAGAAGAGAAGCGTTATTGTACCACGCTAAACCAACTCCAGGTAAAATCCAAGTAGTCCCTACCAAAAAATATGCAACACAAAGAGATTTGTCTTTGGCCTATTCTCCAGGAGTTGCAGAGCCATGTTTGGAAATTGCAAAAGACATAAATAATGTTTATAAATATACCGCTAAAGGGAATTTAGTGGCCGTTATCACAAATGGAACTGCCGTTTTAGGATTAGGTGATATTGGTCCAGAAGCTTCAAAACCAGTAATGGAAGGTAAAGGATTGTTGTTTAAAATATTCTCTGATATTGACGTCTTTGATATCGAAATTGGAACAAAAGACATCGAAGAATTTATTCAGACCGTAAAGAATATTGCACCTACTTTTGGTGGAATCAATCTTGAAGATATTAAAGCACCAGAATCTTTTGAAATCGAGCGCAGACTTGTTGAAGAACTGAATATTCCGGTAATGCACGACGATCAGCATGGGACAGCAATTATATCTTCAGCGGCTTTAATTAACGCATTAGAATTGGCTGACAAAAAAGCTGGAGATGTTAAAATGGTCGTGTCTGGTGCAGGATCTGCGGCTATTGCTTGTGCTGATTTATATGTTTTATTGGGAGTGAAAAGGGAGAATATTTTAATGTTCAATAGTAAAGGTCTTTTAACTAAAGATAATCCTGCTTTATCTGAATTACAATTGAAATATGCCGTTGATGGAGCTTCTCTTAGTCTTGATGAAGCCCTTAAGGGGGCTGATATTTTCTTGGGATTGTCAACTGCAAATGTGATGACTCCTGAAATGTTATTGGCAATGGCAGATAATCCTATTGTTTTTGCTATGGCAAATCCAGATCCTGAAATTGCATATAATCTAGCTATTTCAACGCGTAAAGATGTTATTATGGCAACAGGACGTTCTGATCATCCTAATCAAGTAAATAACGTACTTGGATTTCCATATATTTTTAGGGGAGCACTAGATGTTCGCGCCACAAAAATCAATGAGGCAATGAAAATGGCAGCTGTAAAAGCTCTTGCTGCACTTGCTAAAGAAAATGTTCCAGAACAAGTAAATATAGCTTACGGTGCTACTAAATTGGTTTTTGGTAGAGAATATATCATTCCAAAACCTTTTGACCCTAGATTGATTGCTGTAGTTGCACCTGCTGTTGCTAAAGCTGCAATGGAATCGGGTGTGGCATTGAATCCGATAACGGATTGGGAAAAATACGAGGAAGAACTTCTGAATCGTTTGGGGAATGACAATAAAATGATTCGAATGATTACCAATAGAGCCAAAACTGATCCTAAGAGAATTGTTTTTGCGGAAGCGGAACAATTGGATGTTTTAAAAGCTGCTCAAATTGTTTATGAAGAAGGTATTGGATTCCCAATTTTATTAGGGAATAAAGAAATTATTTTGGAACTAAAGGAAGAGCTTGGCTTTGATGCTGATGTTCAAATTGTAGATCCAAAACTTGACGAAGAACAGGACAGAAGAACAAGATATGCTGTTGAATTATGGGAGTCTAGAAAAAGAAATGGAATCTCGCTTTTTGATGCTGAAAAGTTCATGAGAGAGAGAAATTATTTCGCTGCCATGATGGTCAATACTGGTGAGGCCGATGCGTTAGTTTCTGGACATTCTAGAAGTTATCCTTCAGTCGTGAAACCAATGTTACAAATAATTGGTAAAGCTCCGAATGTTTCTTTGGTAGCTACCACAAATATTATGATGACTAATCGTGGTCCAATGTTTTTGTCGGATACAGCGATAAATATAGATCCAACTGCCGAGGAATTGGCAAAAATTGCAGTAATGACAGCCAATACGGCAAAAATGTTTGGGGTTGAACCTGTGATTGCAATGGTGTCGTATTCAAATTTTGGGTCTTCGATAAATAAAAGTGCTACAAAAGTGAAAGAAGCGGTAGCTTATTTGCATGAAAATCATCCTGAAATTATTGTTGATGGAGAAGTTCAAGCTGATTTTGCTTTGAATCCAGAGATGTTGTCTGCTAAATTTCCTTTCTCAAAACTTGCAGGAAAAAAAGTAAATACTTTGGTTTTTCCAAACCTTGAATCAGCAAATATCACATACAAACTCTTGAAAGAGTTGGATAAAGTGGGTTCAATCGGACCAATAATGATGGGAATGAAAAATCCAGTTCACGTTTTCCAATTGGGTGCCAGTGTTGAAGAAATGGTAAATATGGCTGCAATTGCAGTAATTGATGCACAAGAAAAAAGCATGAGATCGAAAGGGAAATAGATTCAAAATACCTAGAGATTAAAGTTTGAGATTTTAAGGTTAAAAATGTAACGTGTTGGTTTATACTTAAAACTGTAGCCCATTTAACGCAATACATTTGCCTTTTAATCTCAAATTTTTATTATATTTGAACAGACAATTTATTTATATGATAGCACATTTACAAGGGAAATTAGTAGAAAAATCACCTACAGATGTTGTGATAGACTGTAATGGAGTTGGTTATCACATAAATATATCTTTACATACTTATTCATTACTACCTAATGCAGATTTTGTAAAACTTTATACCTACCTTCAAATAAAAGAAGATGCTCATACTTTGTTCGGTTTTGTAGAAAAATCTGAAAGAGAAATTTTTAAAATGTTGCTGTCGGTATCCGGAATTGGAGCTAGTATTGCGCGAACGATGCTTTCTTCTTTGGAACCTAAACAAATTATTGATGCAATTGCTTCGGGAGACGTAGTTACCATTCAGAAAATAAAAGGAATTGGTAGTAAAACCGCACAGAGGGTAATTCTTGATTTGAAAGAAAAAGTGTTAAAATTGTATGATTTAGATGAAGTTTCAATGTCATTAAGCAATACAAACAAAGATGAAGCGTTATCTGCTCTAGAAGTTCTTGGTTTTGTTAGGAAAACATCTGAAAAAATCATTGAAAAAATCGTCAAAGAAGACCCAGAGGCCACTGTAGAGGCCATAATTAAAAAAGCTTTAAAAAATTTATAAAGTACATTGAAGCCTAATAGATATGCATAAAATTTACATTTTTTTGCTGGTGTTTTTTTGTGGTTTTGTATCGCAGGCTCAAGTACAAGGTGTTGTTCAGGATACCATAAAAAAAGGATATGATGTTGGTGAGGTTCAGATGGCAAATCCTCAAAGTATTTTGTCTGCCTATACCTATGATCCGATTACGGATACTTATGTCTATACCAATTCTATTGACGATTTCAATATTAATTACCCTATTGTTTTAACTCCTGCTGAGTATGAAAAATTGATGCTAAAAGAATCAATGAATGATTATTTTAGTAAAAAGTTGGACGCTATTGATGGGAATAAAGCTGGAAGTGATGCAGCAAAAAAGGATTTGTTGCCTCGATATTATATAAGATCAGGTCTTTTTGAATCTGTTTTTGGAAGTAATACCATTGATGTAAAACCTACTGGATCTATCGAGATCGATTTGGGTTTATTGTATACCAAACAAGATAATCCAGCATTCTCTCCTCGTAATAGAACGAATACTTCATTCGATTTTAATCAAAGGATAAGTATGAGTTTGTTAGGAAAAGTGGGAACAAGACTTCAAGTTAATGCCAATTTTGACACTCAATCAACATTTGCTTTTCAAAATTTATTAAAACTAGAATATACCCCGGCGGATGATGATATTGTTCGGAAAATTGAAGTTGGGAATGTTAGTATGCCTTTAAATAGTACTTTGATTCAAGGAGCTCAAAGTTTATTTGGGGTAAAGACGGAATTACAGTTTGGTAAAACTACCGTTACTGGAGTTTTTTCAGAACAAAAATCGCAAGCCAAAAGTGTGATTGCTCAAGGTGGAGGGACGATTCAGGAGTTTGATATGTATGGTTTGGATTATGATAATGACCGTCACTTCTTCTTGTCTCAATATTTTAGAGATAAATATGACGCTTCATTAAAAAATTACCCATTTATTGATTCAAGGGTTCAAATAACAAGGCTGGAAGTTTGGGTTACCAACAAGCAAAACCGAGTAAATACAACCAGTAATAATTTAAGGAATATTATTGCGCTTCAGGATTTAGGGGAAGGCGAGTTAGCAGATGCAAATGGTAATCCAATAATTGGCAAGCAGAATGAGGTAGTTGTACTAAATCCTATTCCTCCAGGTTTTTTTGTTGATCAACCAGGGCTAAAAAAAACATACCCATCAGATAATAAAAATAACCTTTATGACCCAGCTTTAATAAAAACCAATTCGGGTTATTTAAACAATGACATTCGTGAAATTGTAACCGCAAGTTCTGGTTTTTCACCTACAATCACTGTTAGTGAAGGGCAAGATTATTCGAAATTGGAAAATGCCAGAAAGTTATTGTCTAATGAATATACATTTAATGCCCAATTGGGATATATCTCTTTGCAACAGCGATTAGGGAATGATGAGATTTTGGCAGTAGCTTATCAGTACTCTATCGGTGACCAAGTATATCAAGTAGGTGAGTTTGGAAATGATGGTGTTGAAGCAACAGTGGTAGGAGGAACTCAACCTTCTGATCAAACTATTATTTCTCAGACTTTAATTCTGAAAATGTTAAAAAGTAGTTTGACAAATGTCTCGAATCCAGTTTGGAATTTGATGATGAAAAA
>DATEOV010000564.1:0-2060 GCA_035273645.1 Flavobacterium sp.
GAGCATAAAAAAAAGCAGTATATCCATTTTATATGAGGATTTACTGCTTGTATATTTTTGCCATTACGATTTTATCCTTGGTCTTCTCTGGACATTTTTTGCTGTAGGTTAAAAGTTAATTCTTCCAGAAATTTTGTCTTACTACTTTTACGGGCTTTGATTTCGGTATAGGTTTTATAGATGTTATCCAGTTTGATGTTGAAAAAATCTTCAAAAGATGCCGTTATCGTATTAATATCTGCCGCACCATGATTGATTGCCCCATTAGAAAACAAGGCATAAATCAATTCAGTTAAAGCTGTTTTTGGTCCTGTCCATACCAATACTTTGTGTTTTTCTTCTTCAAATATTTCTGAATCATCCACTTTCAGTCTCTTTAGTGCTTGTCGGATGTAATGGATAAACCGGTACATCGCTTTAACTTTTGCCCATAACATGTCCTGTGATGTTGAAAATTCCGGAAACTGATAGTAATCGGTCATGGGGGTAAAAGGAAAATTATCCCTATGGTTTCTGGTAAAGAATTGATGGTCTAGGTAACAATATCCTTGCTCCATATAATGCACAAAATCTGCATTTCTGTAAAAGAATTTATTGATTTTTCTCAACTCTTTTTGAAGGAATTGGACTTTATAGGAGTTGCCTGCTTTAGGCATTCTTAGTTCACAAGAACGCACTTCGGTAAAATAAATCAACAAACTCATAGGAACAGGTTTGATATTTTTAAAAAAATCGATCTCTTCCGGAACGGTGTTGAAATCATTTTTATCCACCATCTCTTTTAAGTTCGTTAATGTTTTATTACACATTACAATTCCATTGCAAGCCTTATTTTGCATAGTTTCGTTTGCTTCTAAAATTTCATTGCAGACCGCATTAAATGATTCAATCGTTTTTTCAAACATCTCTTCTAATATTTAGTTGTCAATATACTTTCGTCATTTTGCTATTGATTTGTAATCGTTTTGCAAAGTATTCATCAGTTCCATTGCGTAATTGTCTCTTGCCTGAACATAAGCCACTTTCGGAATTATTTGAGCACCTAATTTTCTTTTTTCAAAGGAGGCTGACACTCCAAAATCCATTTTTTGAAACTGTAGTGAATTAGCTCTTTTTATGGTTTGGAATAACAATTGCCTGTAGAGTTGGTATTCCTTTGCCCATTTGTAATCCATTCCTATTAATTCTGGCACATAGGTATGATTACTGTTTTTGTAGCAAAACATAACACCTACAAATGGATTTTCGGTATCAGCTTTCAATGCTAATAGTATGAACTCCCAGTTTGGGCTTTCATTCATATTCTCGAAAACTTCTTGGGTATATCTAAATGTGTTGATGGCATAATTATTATCTTTTACATTGTTGTAGAGTTGGTATGCTCTTTCTATTTCTGATTTGCTTAATTGATCCTTTATTGCAACATCATAACACTTCTCATAAGGTTCTATCTCTTTATTAAAATGTTTACGGGAACGAATAGATAATGATTCTGCAAACTCTTCGTTTGTATGCCAACATTGGTTTTCAATCACACAGGATTCTGGCATGTCTATTTTGAAATATCCTTGGTCTACTATTGTTTTGTTATAGCTATTGTCTTTTTCAAAATCTCTTAAAACCAACATATCAGCATTTAAGGCATTGTATTTTTCTTCTATATTGTCTAATAAAAATTTTACTGCTTTCTCCGCGAAAGGATGTTCCTTATTGATAAAGCAGTGTTTACCTTCAGTAAATAAAGACCCCATACTCAACACTTTTGAGGTGAGGTATAAAGGATTGGTTTTTCTTATTTCTTCCAAATGAATAGAGACAGATTCGGTAGCGAGCATATCGTCTTTCCAAAGTCCGTACGTAAAAAAAGTCATTAGTACTATGTTGCCTTCATTGTCTTTAATAGTATAATAGTAAAAATCCCATTGGTTTGTTGGGTCAGGATGTTGGCTGAATGTATTCTCTAAATAAACCATTCCTTCCCAATCGAAAATATTTTGCTTACCCATGTATTGATTCCACTCTAATTTCTCGATATCTTGAATTGTGTTTTTTTCTTCAAT
>DATEOV010000565.1:0-2815 GCA_035273645.1 Flavobacterium sp.
TCTTCCTTTCAAACGGACATATTTCACCTGTATTTTACAGCGTTTTGGCAAGAAGCGGTTATTTCCCAGTAAAGGAATTAGCAACTTTCCGTTTGATCAACTCAAGATTACAAGGACACCCTACAACTCATGACAATTTACCTGGAGTACGTATTGCTTCTGGTTCATTGGGACAAGGATTATCTGTTGCAATTGGCGCGGCTCAGGCTAAAAAATTGAACAACGACAGTCATATCGTTTACACACTTCACGGAGATGGCGAATTGCAGGAAGGTCAAAACTGGGAAGCAATTATGTATGCATCTGCTAAAAATGTAGATAACCTTATCGCTACTGTCGACCTTAACGGAAAACAAATTGACGGTACTACTGACGAAGTTTTGGCAATGGGAAGCCTTCGCGCTAAATTCGAAGCTTTTGATTGGGAAGTTATTGAAATCACCAAAGGAAATGACATTGAAGCTATCATTGGAGGAATGAATGAAGCAAAAGCAAGAACCGGAAAAGGAAAACCAGTTTGCGTTTTATTACATACTGAAATGGGTAACGGTGTGGATTATATGATGTACAGTCATGCTTGGCATGGTAAAGCACCAAATGATGCACAACTTGCAAATGCTTTGGAACAAAATTATAATACTGGAGGTAATACAGATTATTAATTTTTAGATTAGAGATGAACGATTTCTGATTTTAGATTTTAAAAATTTAGCAACTCAGTAACTCAAAAGAAACAAATGAAAAAATATACAAATACAGGAAGTAAAGATACTCGTTCGGGTTTTGGAGCGGGAATGACTGAATTAGGTCAAAAGAATGAAAACGTTGTGGCACTTTGTGCTGATTTAATTGGATCATTAAAATTTGATGATTTCAAAAAAAATCACCCAGAGCGTTTTTTCCAAATTGGAATTGCAGAAGCAAACATGATCGGAATTGCAGCAGGATTAACTATTGGAGGTAAAATTCCTTTCACTGGAACTTTTGCTAACTTTTCTACAGGAAGAGTTTATGACCAAATCCGTCAATCTGTTGCTTATTCAGATAAAAACGTGAAAATCTGTGCTTCTCACGCAGGATTGACTCTTGGAGAAGATGGAGCAACACACCAAATCTTGGAAGACATTGGATTAATGAAAATGTTACCTGGAATGACTGTAATCAACACTTGTGATTACAACCAAACAAAAGCGGCTACATTAGCACTTGCTGATCACCATGGTCCTGCTTATTTGCGTTTTGGTCGTCCGGTTGTACCTAATTTCATGCCAGCTGACGAGCCTTTCGTAATTGGAAAAGCAATCCTTTTAAGCGAAGGTACTGATGTAACAATTGTTGCTACAGGACACTTAGTTTGGGAAGCTCTTATCGCTGCTGAAGCATTGGAAGCTAAAGGTATTTCTGCTGAAGTAATCAATATCCACACCATTAAACCATTGGACGACGAAGCAATTCTAAAATCATTGGCTAAAACAAAATGTATCGTTACTGCGGAAGAGCATAACATCCTTGGAGGTCTTGGAGAAAGCGTTTCTAGAGTATTAGCATTACACCACCCTGCTCCACAAGAGTTTGTAGCGGTGAATGACAGCTTTGGAGAGTCTGGAACACCAGACCAATTAATGGAGAAATACAAATTGAACAATCAAGCGATTGTTGAAGCTGTAGAAAGAGTAATCAAAAGAAAGTAATCTTTCGACATAAATATAAAATCCCATCTCGTTGTAAAAAATGAGATGGGATTTTTTTTATACCTATTTTTATATTAAGCTTCGTTCCGACAATTACTAAATTAAAGTAATCACATTAACAAAACGCATTTTATTTTCTACGCTAAAAAAAATCCCATTCTAAAAGAATGGGATTAATATATTATTGATTCATTTTAATACAAGTTGCATCCAAATGCCTTTTCTTTCTATCAGGATTAGTCTGATTACCTGAACAATCTGGAATTTTATCAAATGCATAGTAATCTCCATTTACATCTTTAATCTCTCCTCTTGTTGCATAATTATCACCATCATCATCAAAATCATTAAAATTAGGAATTCCGTCACCATCTGTATCATCTGGATTGACAACTCCGCTTAAAAAAGTATTCATATATCGGTCGCCATTTAAATCTTCCTGAAAAGAAGGAATACCATCTAAATCATGATCAAAACGTTTCAATTCATACAATTTAATACTGAATACTAAAGGAGAGTACGCAGGAACACTTTCTTGAGCAACACTATAATATCCTAAACCAGAAGGAAGAAACATTACACCTACTCCAAAATCACTATACTTTATTGTCCCATCATCATTTGAAGAAAGCCAACCCGTTTTAAATTGAGGAAAACCTTCAGACCAGCCACGAATAACCCCAGTTCCTCCATCATGAGCTGTACCATCCAAATTATACTGTACTTGACCATTATTTGAAGAATCAAACACAGTACCATTCAATAAAGTACCTTTATAGCCTGCAAAAACAGCATCTACATTACAAGGATATTCACCTCCAGTTGCTTTATCTCCTCCTTTTACTCCTTCTCTAATTAACAAAGTGTAAACTTTATACGTAATATCATGCGCGCTTACATTCCTACTGGTTAATCTTGGGAGATTAGGATTATTCAAATAAGACCATAAAGAAGGCTGAGTTCCTCCATCAGGTATTTTTTTAATTATTACATCCTGATCTTCGGGAAGACCTGGCTTGTTTACTACTTCGTAAATATAATTTGTTTTCAAATACTTTTCAATAGAGTCAATATCTTTCGGATATTGTTCCGCATAAGGTTTAGGAGGGGTCACTTCCACATTA
>DATEOV010000566.1:0-4780 GCA_035273645.1 Flavobacterium sp.
ACTCTTTTAAGATCTTCTTCTAAACCTATTACTTTTAAAATGTCAAGCAAATTTTTGGTTTTGCCCACATTCTCAATATCATTAGTTACTACAATGGGAAAAGATGTTATACCTTCTATCGAATGACCTCTACTAGTTACCAGTTCGCTTTGCCGAGTAGACGATATAGCAGAGAGAAGTGCTACGTTATTTTCCTTCTTGTTTAGTTTTTTATAGGTTACCTTCCAGGATTCTGGTGGATGTGCAAGCCTGCCTTTTCGAACACCAGCCACTCCAGCAGCCTGCCCTGCACGAGAAAAGCCTTCGCCCTTAGCTCTTGCCAGTCGGGCGATACCTAATCCAGTATTTCTAGATTCAGCACTGACGATTTCTCCGGCAGCTGGATACCTACCTTGTCTTTGAAAGCGGTGTGAATACAGGTTGACAAAGGCTTTCTTAATAATCTCAGGACGATATGGAAAATTAAATATTAAGGGAAGATCTATATCTTCGATTTGGTTACCTTTTACATCGAATAATTTAGTTTTCATTTATACAATTACCTCCAGCACCTTCGGTTCGCTTATTTTTGATTGTTTGCTTCTTATTGGCTGTCTAAGCTTTACTAATCTCTTGGGTACGCCGGGTATGGTTCCTCTAATTATCATATAATCCCCATCTACCAACCCAAAATGTTTGAATCCCCCTTTAGGATTAATATTTACTAATTCAGTATTTTCGGAATTTGACATCACTAGGATCCTTTTGTTATATTCGGTGCGCTGGTGAAACCCCCGTTGTCCCTGTCTTGCAACAGTATACATTACGACTGCTGGTGAGATAGGGCCCAACGTACCAACTGCTCTAACACTTTTCCTTGATTTGTGTTGTTTCCTTTTAACACCAAATCTAGTAATTGGACCTTCAACGCCCTTTCCTCTAGTTATGCCATGAACATCGATATTCTGTCCTGTTTTAAATACATCAGTAACTCTCACTTCTTGACCTAGCTTGGATTTTAAGAATTCAAACTTCATCTGATTATCACCGCCCGACACTGGAATTTCATAAATAAATGGAACTTTCTGAGATATTCCAATTTTATTTGGAAACACCGCTACGACGGCGTTCAAGTGCTTTACAGATCCGATCATTCCTTCAGCTTTTCTTAATCCATCCTCAGAATATTTGGTTTTGTATTTTGACGATAAATCTTTAATGCTATCTTTGGAATATATATCAAATATTGCATGCTTACCATAACCGTCTTCAGAATAACCTCTAATTCCAACTATTTTTAAAGGAGGTAAAGATATTACTGTAGAATGATTCATTAATGGTTTACCATAATTTGGAGTTTTCTCCTTATCGTCAATTGTCATTACTTGAATTTGACCTACTTTAAATCCGGCAAACCCTACCAAGCCAACATTATCGCGACTAATATTTTTGGGCCAAGTTCTAATTCTAGCTTCTAAGCTTTGTGCTCTGGCCCTTGGTCGAAATGCAATGCTACCTCTCCGTGGTGTGCTATATTTTCGGTGACCCATAGATACAAAAAATTTTTCTGATCCCTTTAATAAGTTTATTATCGCAACCTGTCGGTCATATATCTGGAAAACAAATATTCAGGATAGACAAAACACAGTAAATCGACTCTTCTAACCTGACTGTTTGAGTACCTTGATTTGGAAAGAAATTATAGGAATAATACTTGGAAATCTCTATTTTCTCCTTTGGTAAGATAGAATTCAATCCAAATTTAGGTGAACCAAAAACAACCAAGATTGAATCATTGTCTAAGCGTCTATTTACCTTCGAAAACTCATTATCATAAGGGTTAAAGTACTTTGAATATTTGGAAGTTAGAATAATATTTGGTGTGGGATATTTTTCCATAATATTTTTCAATTCTTTTATTTGAAAGACATTGTAACCCCAATATTTTTCTGTTATAAAGTTTTTTTCAATGTCAATCGCATTAATATTATTTTTATGTTTTAGTAATTTTACGTTGACTTTTTTACCACTATGCTTAAATTTTCCTTTGTATTCGATAGGATATTGTAATCCAACATCGACAAAATACGCGTTACGTCTTTTTTCAACAACACCAACCCTAATCTCGCCAGTATTGATATTACTTATTTCCACCCTATCTTTATGATGATGTGATCTTATTGGATGAAGTTTGCCAACATGTTTCAAAATATCGAGTTTAGGATAAATTTTTCTCCTTAAGTATTGAGGCGTATCAAGGTATTCGAGTATGGTTACCATAAACTGGAGATCGTCCTTGCTTGTACTCAATAGTTTATCATGATAAATATAGATATTATTAACTCTAAAAATCGATAATGCTCTTGCTAAATGGAAGATTTTCAGTGTTTTATCAATTTCTGTTGAAACATCATACAAGAATGAGTCTGGGATTGAAACATCAAATCTCAAGGAAGTGGAAATATCGTTCACCCTGCATTTAGCAATTCAGACACTGCTCCCTCCAAATACCCCTCAGATCCAAAAAAACTATACCTTAATATTCCCTCTTTATCTATAACTATAGAAGAAGGTGTTCCCCGTAATCTATAAGTCTCAAAAGTCAATGCGGAAAATTCCTTATTCTGTAAATAATTTCGTACTTTGTCGATAAGTTCTGTTTTGTCTTTGTCAGAAAAGGTAGAAAAATCAGAAAAATATATTTCAATAAAATCAAAAATCATTTTGTCTGAAACTTCGACTGGCATTCTTATAACTTTATCAAAAGCTACAGGAAATGGTATCTTATAATATAACTTATTTGTATCAACCAACTTCCCGTGTTGTTTTAATGCCTTAAAAGTTTCGCCAATTACTTGATTTTCAGAAAGTAAAAGTTCAAGGTTTTCTAAGGTGTTTTTGTCGTAATCTTCAAATGCAGTTGCAACTCCCAACACTTTGACATTTTTATCCTTAAATTTTTCATAAAGTGAAATTGCCTGTGGAATTCCATATAAAAAACACCCTGGACAATTCACTTGAAATACTTCAATAACAACCACATTTCCAGCCAAGTTTTCAATATCTGTTGGTGCACCTTGCACCCATTTAGAAACTTGCAGATTAGGTGCTTTGGAACCAATTTCTATTGCCATTAATAATCAATCTTTCAATAAAACAGGATTTATTTAAATTGTCGTGTATTCTATCAAATAGTATTCTGGTAATCTAAATTAAAGTAAGTCACGATTGACTTTCTTTATCTTGAACTTGTTTTGAATAATTTTCTATTTCTTCTAACGGCATCATTCGCAAAGTTCTTGATTTTGAATCAATCACAGCCAATCTTATATGTTTAGTACCAGTTTTTTCTTCGCTGACCATGAAAATAGATTCGATGGCAAGGACACATGCTTTATCGAGACTAATATCATTCCTATAATTCTTTTCCAAATGTTCAGTCACCTGTTCACTCCCTGCACCAATTGCTACTGCATCGTACCCTATATAAGTACCACTTGGGTCAGTAAGATACAAGCCGATCCCATTCTTGTCAACACCAGCCAATATCAATGCAACGCCGAAGGGCCTAGCTCCTGCATATTGGGTGTATTGTTGAGCCATATCGGCCAAGTTTTTGGCAACCCCTTCAACATCAACTACTTCATCATAGATAAGTCGGTTGCTTTGGGCAAAAAATCGTGCATGGTCAACTTGCGTCCGAGCGTCTGGAATATACCCTGCTGCGGCTAGACCTATGTGATCATCTATCTGAAATATTTTTTGAGTTACATTAGATATTTGCAATTTTCTCGTTTTTTCTTCTACTGCAAGGATTACACCATCTGTGCTCTTGATCCCTAGAGCTAAAGTGCCTCTCCTAACGGTTTCGATTGCATATTCAACCTGATATAAACGCCCATCAGGTGAAAAAACAGTAATTCCTCTATCATAACCTGCTGCTGCTGGTAACAAATCAACTAAATTACTTCTAAATCTTTATTTATAGTTACCTTATTTAAAAAATAAAGGATTATTTAACCAATAAAACGAATATAGTTGGCTAGTTGTTAACCGAAGAAATTCAATTTTTTGGCCACAAGAATATTCGTTCACTGCATCCACGAACAATCGAAATCACCAAGGATCCTAACTTAGGCCTCCAAGGAGATTGTATTATAGGAGTTAGCGCAACTAAATCCTGCTCTGATCTCACGAGTACTATGAAAAACAAAATCAGGAACAATGATTCATTATTAGAAATAAACTTGGTTGTTGAACCGTTTTCATTCAAAATACAAGCTACTGGAAATAATAACCTTCCCCTCACCAATGTTCATGATATTGTTTTAAGAAAAAGCAATTTTATATGTAATAGGACGCTATGTATAAGTTGTAATGTTAGTGCCTTAAACATTCCAAGAAAAATGGTAGATTTATTGAAAGATCCTACCAAACAAGGGCTGTTGATCATAAGTGTAGAATAGGTAACAATGGCAACCCAATTGTTTAAATTATTAAAGCTGTCTAGTGAAAGTAGCTCCGGTTATGCGTTCGTAAGCGTCGATGTACCTTTTAGACACTTTTTCGATTATATGTTCAGGTAACTTCGGAATGCTTGGTTTTAAATTATTATTATTGCATTTTTCTAGTTCTTTCCTGAAGCCTATTCCCTCCAACCAATCTCTTAATATTTGTTTATCATAACTATCCTGAACCTGTCCAATCTGGTAATCAGCTTCGTTCCATATTCTAAATTCATCAGGCCCAATCGAATCCGCCAGCATTATTTCTCCTGTCTTTGGATCTTTTCCAAATTCAA
>DATEOV010000567.1:0-2150 GCA_035273645.1 Flavobacterium sp.
TACTGATGGCTCCTACCCTGCCGTAAAATCATTGAGCGAAATTGCAGGAACTGCTTCCATTTTAATCGCAGCAGAATTAATGATTACCAATGAATTCGGAAAAGGATTATTGTTTGGTAACATTACAGGAGTTGCCCCAACCGAAGTTGTGATACTTGGAGCTGGAACTGCCGGAGAATTTGCCGCCAGAACTGCTATCGGGCTTGGAGCGAGCGTTAAAGTTTTTGACAATTCGATAACCAAACTTCGTCGTTTACAAAACAACTTAAATCAACGCATTTTCACATCTACCATTCAGCAAAAAGCATTACTCAAAGCTTTAAGACGCTGTGATGTAGCTATTGGTGCTATGAGAGGAGCAGAACGATGCCCAGTTGTAGTGAGCGAAACCATGGTCGAACACATGAAGAAAGGTGCCGTAATTGTTGACATCAGTATTGATACTGGAGGATGTTTCGAAACATCTGAAGTTACAACCCACGAAAAACCAACTTTTATAAAGAATAATGTTTTGCACTATTGTGTGCCCAATATTCCTTCCCGTTACTCGAAAACAGCTTCGCTCTCCATAAGCAACATTATCACTCCCTATTTATTGCAAATCGCTGAAGATGGCGGTATAGAAAGTGCTATACGCTGTAACGCAGGCCTAAAAAACGGTATTTATTTATATCACGGTATACTTACCAACAAAGCCATTGGCGATTGGTTTGATTTACCGGATAACGATATTAATTTAATTGTTTTTTAACTAAACTTTCCCATACCTTTGCGCAAAAATTAAAATATGAAATGAGCATAAATTTCAATAGGTTGTTAACACCTACTGTAACTATGCGAATTACATATTACCAATAAAAAACAATAAATATTAAATATGAATTTTATACAACGTTTTGCTTACTATCTAGTAGGTTTGATAATGGGTTTATTTGTAGTTGCAGCTATATTCAGCGGAAAAGATACTCGTTGTAATTATTTCCCAAATGCCAGAGTTTTGAAGGATTTAAGCAGTAAACCTTTTTTCTATTCCGATAAAGCGTCCCTTATTTTATCGCAAAAATGGATTGACACTACCGATATTAAGAATACACTTAAACTTGGAGACGTCGATTTTGACCAAAGTAATATTCCTTACAAAAAAGGAAAACTATACATTATTGAAGGCAAAACGAGAAAAAACCAAGAAATCATAATTAAAGTGATTAATTACGAAAACAAAGCTGTTTTAGAAGACATCAATAAAAAATAAGAACACCAAACTCTTCCTTGCGAAGAGTTTTTTTTATGACTGTCGGTAACTCACACCAAGTCAAACATATTAAAAATATACTTTGCGCCTCTGCGCCTTTGCCTTTACTTTGGATTAGTTTAAAAAAGAGTAAATTTATTCAAAGGAAAGCAGAGGTGAACTATCGACTTTGCTAGTCAAGAACTACGTCTCGCATTAGTCCTCTGCCTTCTCCTTGAATCCCGTTGAATTGCTTCAAATAGAATGATAGACATAGTGGTCTAATAAAGGCTCTAAAGAAGTTCAACATTTTTGTTTATCTAAATTCAAAGTTATGAAAAATTATTTGTTCCATGCAGGCATTGATATTTCAAAAGATAAATTGGATATCAATATTTTAGATTCTTCAACTCTTAAATCAGAGCACTTAACAATTAAGAATGATATAAAGAGTCTTTGCTATTTAATTAAAATTTTAAAAAAGAAAATAGATGTGAATCAAACTCTTTTTTGTTGCGAGAATACAGGTGTTTACACGAATCACTTATCATCAGTCCTATTGAATCATCAGTTGGATTTATGGGTAGTTCCAGCTATTGAAATAAAGAAATCGAAAGGGATTTTCAGAGGAAAAAATGATAAAACCGATTCAAAAGACATTTCTTATTACAGTTATAGACATTTAGACAAATTAAATCTTTTTAGTTTAGCTGATATTGATGTTCAGAAATTAAAAATTCTTTTCACTGAAAGAACAAAAATGATCAAAGCACTTTTAATGCTACAAACGTCCAAAGAAAATAAGGATTTCACTCAAAAAGAAGTTTACAAAGAAATATCTGGAGTTAATGGAACTTTGATAAAGCAAATTAAAAATTCGGTAAATAAGATTGAATTTAGAATCAAAGAAATAATAAAA
>DATEOV010000568.1:0-5917 GCA_035273645.1 Flavobacterium sp.
ACACACATAATATTCCAGTTTTTCCAAAGCTTCACGAACGTAATTGCTGTTCGGCAAAGATACCAGCGGATTGAAACAAATCGATATCAATCCCTTAATTTCTCCACGGTGAATAGCTTCGATGATTTCGTAGGCCGAAAGTCCCTTTCCGGGTAAATCTTTTTCGTTGATTCCCCAAACATCCGAAATATACTTGCGGTGTTCCGGATTTTCGATATCTCTGTTTCCCGGCAATTGATCGCATTTATGACCGTGCTCTCTACCTCCCTGTCCGTTTCCTTGACCCGTAATGGTTCCGTAACCGCAATACGGCCTTCCAATTCTTCCTGTGGCCAGTACCAAATTGATACAGCCCAAAACATTATCCACCCCTTTCGAGTGGTGTTCGATTCCACGGGCATGAAGCAGGAAACTCGTTTTGGCTTTGCCCCACAATTCAGCTGCTTCACGAATTTTATTTTTGTCGATTCCAGTAACTTCCTCCGCCCATTCCAGCGAATAGTCCTTTACGGCATCAATCGTTTCCTGAAAACCAGAAGTGTAATTATCAATAAAATCGTGATCCAGCATATCGTGATCCACTAAGTATTTCAGCATCGCACCATACAAAGCCGAATCTGTTCCTGGACGCACGTCCAAATGAATATCGGCAGTTCGCGCCAGCGGAATCATCCTTGGGTCAATCACAATAATTTTGGCACCACGATCACGGGCTTTCCAAATCCAGTGTGTCAGTGTTGGAAAAGTCTCACTGATATTGGCACCAGCAACAATAATCACTTCGGCATACTCCAAATCCGAATAATTATTCGAAGCCCTGTCCAACCCAAACGCTTTTTTGTTCCCGGCGCCCGCACTGACCATACACAAACGCCCGTTGTAATCTAGGTTTTTTGTTTTCAAGGCCACACGAGCAAATTTTCCAACCAAATAACTTTTCTCATTCGTCAAGGAAACTCCAGACAGCATCGACATTGCATCATTTCCGTATTTCTCTTGGATTCTTTTGATTTCAGAAACCGTTTTATCCATTGCATCGTCCCAAGATGTAGGTACAAATCCTTGTCCAGGAACACTTTTCAAAGGACTTAATAAACGGTCTGGATGGTTATTCTGTAAATAGCGCTGAACCCCTTTTGGACACAGTCTTCCTTCGTTAAAAGGAAATTCCATCCACGGTTCAAAACCCACTACTTTATTTTCTTTTACCAACAATTGGATTCCGCACTGCATCCCACAAAAACAACAATGTGTTTTCACAGCCTCATCCGGTTCGTCCCTTCCCACATATCCGTCTTTTGGCGCATAATTAAGATGGGGGCCAAAATGCTTTACTATATTCTCCTCTTCTACTGGTAACTTTGCCATTTTATATATATTTTTTTTTACCGCCAAAACACAAATGCACAATTTATTTTCTTTGCGATCTCGCGACTTTGCGGTGATTTATTTTATCCAAACAAATTCCCTCCTTCTAGCCTAGCCTTCAAATGTGCTTGTGCTAATCTAGACCTTTTCCCTTCCGGGCTTAAATCCAAATGCGACGTTCCATCTTCGTGAGAGAAATCAAAACCTAATTGTTCCGTTACAGTTTTCAAATCCTGAATATGCAATTTAGTTGCAAACTCCTCACCCGTATGTGGGCAAACCGCCATTCCCTGTTTCATTCCCTGTTTCTTGTAAATATGCGCCCCAATTTGCGCAGGACGCTGGATAATATGAAAAAATTTCCCGAACGGAATCCAAATCAAAAACATAATCACTGTAACGGCATGCAGAACGGCCAAGAAATCAAACGCAAATCCCTTCATAAACTGATACGAATATGTTAATCCCAATCCCGTAACCGATATGGCTATCAATAAAATAAGCGGTAATAAATCGCCCTCAAAAGACTGGGTGGCGATCAATCCCGGATTTGTCAAACGTCTTCTCAAATAATAGAGTGAACCGAAAATAACCAAGTACGACGACCAGTTCAAAGCATGAAAAGTCAGAAAAGCGATTATAGAACCAAGTTCAAAATCCATTACTTTAAACCCAAAAAAGTATGCTTCATAAGTTGAAATTGTATTAGGAGCCATAGCAAAATGAATCCAACCAAAAGTAAGCGGTATCGTTATCAAAAATGCAGAAGTACATCCCACCGCAATCATAAAATGTGCCATCCATCTGTATTTCCCTCTAGGGTAAATAAATTTCTGAAACGCAATATTCTCCACCGATTCTTTGGTGGCAAACCAAAAATGGGAAAACACTTTTCCCGTTATCAAATATGTAATCCCCCGTTTGAAATAAATCCAAGTCGGTGGTCTTTGCAACCAAACCGTATAGCGATACACAATCCCAAAGAAAGCAAATACTGTCCCAAATAAATAGGTAACCAGTGCCGCATCAAAATTTTGCAATTTTCTGGAACCAAAAAACACAAGAGCAATCATAAAGATGGAAAGCCCGGTTGCAATGAGTAATGCCTTGGTGTTATAAGTTTTGTTTTTCATACTGTTTTATCTTTCTAAAAATAAAGATGTGGCTCTGTTTTCTTTATAATAATACCTAACAGATCTTGGAGGCCTGTTAGGATAAACGCTTCATAAACTCTCTCAACGGGGATTTCGAGCTAACTTGGTTTCTCACATCCCTTGCGATTGTAAAACCACCAATTAATAGCTGTAGCTAATATAGTGAAAAGAATCAAGCCAATAAAGAATTGATTGACAGTTCCATTAGCCGAAATATTATTCCCTATGAACATAGAAAAGATAAAGGGGCCAAAGGCAGCAATTGCTGCTGTCCATCCAATTACGCCAGCGGCTTGACGCTGATTTTCTGAAAATATGATAGGAAATTGTCTAAAAGTACCTGCATTACCCATTCCTGTAAAAAAGAATATTGCTAAAATTACTCCTACAAACAGCGGAAACTGATCCATACTCGTTGGTGCAACCAAACCTAAGGCAACCAAAATTATGGCTCCCGCCAAAATTCCGACTCCAGTAATAGTTGTCAATATGGCCCCTCCTATTTTATCTGCCACAAAACCAAAAGCAACTCTGCTGGCAGAACCAATCAATGGTCCATAAAAAGCATAAACCAATGGATCTGGAGCATTAGGGAAATCGCCATACAAATATTTAATCATCAAAGGAAATGCTGCCGAAAGTCCTGCAAACGTCCCAAATGTCATTAAATAAGTAATAGTACAATACCACGTATGCTTATTTTTAAAAATATCCATTTGCTCTTTTATTGAAGCTTTCATCGGAATACTCTTTAAAAATAACCAACTGACAAGTGCTAAGCCCAAAAGAAATCCGGAATACCAAAATGCTGCCGATTGAATGTAAATATTTATATTTTTAACAGCCTCATTTTCGGGACTAATTTTGTTTATTATTTTTTCGGCCAATTTAGGATTCGCATTGGCAATCGCTTTGGATTTTACTTTTTGAGGCAATGCTGTAAAAATGTCGACATTTTCATTCGAACCCGTTGCCGCAATAACCGAATCCAATACCGGTTTCTTTACATTGGCCAAAATATTATTTTGTGCTTTGGTATCCAAAGCTGCAAAAACTTCTTTTTGTTTTCCAATTGTTGAGTCTATAAATACATTCTGCGTTTCTTTAGCATCGATGCTTGTAAATACCGATGAAGCACCATAGATACTAACACTCAAAATCAGCGGCGTAACAAATTGAGCTAAACTAACACCAAAGTTCCCAATTCCTGCTTGGATACCCAATGCTGTTCCCTTCAACCTTTTTGGAAAAAACAAACTTGTGCTAGGCATAAAGGATGAAAAATCTCCACCACCAAAACCTGTGGCAAATGCCAAAAGAACAAATACCCAATATGGAGTAGTGGTGTCCATTACCGCAAATCCAACTCCAATTGCTGGAATTAATTTAAGTAAAGTTGCCACGGTTACTACATGTCTTGTCCCGAAAATGGGCAGAATAAACGTGTGTATAATTCTTAAAAATCCTGCTGCTAATCCTGGAATGGCAACCAGCCAAAAAAGCTGATCCTTAGAAAATGGAAAACCAAGACCTGGCAATTTCACTGCTATTACACTCATCATAAACCACGAACCAAAAGACATTATTAATGACAAAGTTGTAATTATCAATGTTTTCCAAGCTATTTTACTGCCAGTTTTTTTCCAGAAAACTTCATCTTCTGGATCCCATTTGTCTAACCAAGTTTTCATACACTTTTTTTTAAATTAAGATTTCTTTTTAATTCTTTTTAACATTGCAATTATCATTGATAATGTGATTGCTTCTATCTAATGATTGTGTTCAATATCCTTAGTAAAACTCGGTGATTTCACTCTTAAAATATTGATTATAGTACGGTGCATCCAAAGCAAACAAAGCACTGAGATTACGAATATAAAAATCCACGAACTTGTCCATAATCCTGTTGAGTTCAATAAATAACCGAAGATAATCGGCCCTACAAATCCTCCAAGGCCACCAATCAATCCAACCATTCCACCTACAACTCCTACTTCATTCGGAAAATATTCTGGTATGTGTTTAAAAACGGCCGCCTTCCCAATTCCCCATGAAATTCCGATAAGGATAACCAACACCAGGTACACCCACATATTGGCCTCAAACTTGATTTGTGTAATTCCTTTGGCCAAAAGTTCTTTCTTTTTTATCTCTTGATTTTGCTGTACCACAATTTCCTGCCATGCTTTTTTAACGGGAAGAATCGATTTCACTTCTTTTTCAGAAACCTCTTTGGCATTTACGTTTTGTGCCTTCCCGTTTATTTTTATTTCAGAAGCCGATATTTCAGTAATCACGCCCGATTTTGTCGCCAAAACACCAGGACCCGCAGTAAGGATTTCCATTTTTGGAAACATCAATAAAAAGCTGATGACAATAGAAGAACCCAATACCCAATACATCACTTTTCGGGCACCATATTTATCTGACAAATAGCCTCCAAAAGCCCTGATTACACCCGACGGTAAACTGAACATGGTAGCAAACATTCCTCCCATGACCAATGTCGTTTGGTACACATTCATAAAATTGGGCAATAACCATTGCGAATAAGCCACGAAACAACCAAAGACCAAAAAGTAATAGGCACCAAAACGCCAAACTCGAACCGTTTTTAACGGCGTCAATAGCGTTTTTATATTTTTGGAATCTCCCAATGGTTTTTTGTTTTTAGCAAACAATATAAAAAGCAATCCCATCACTACCAATACAACCGCATAAGTAATAGGCAACATTTTCCATCCATTTTCGGGATCGTTTTGGGAAAAGTTATTCAATAAGGTTGGAGCCACAAAAGTTGTTAGTGCGGCACCCGCATTTCCCATACCAAAAATACCCAAAGCTCTTCCTTGCCAATTTTGGGGATACCAAACTGAAGTGTATCCAATGCCCACGGCAAAACTGGTTCCCACTAATCCGAAAAGAAAACTCAATACCGCAAAACTCCAAAACGAATTAGCAAGCGGCAATAAAAAAAGAGGAATAGAACACAGTAATAATAAAGTTGAAAAAATTATTTTCCCGCCATATTTATCGGTCAAAATCCCAATTGGGAGACGAAATATAGAACCCGATAAAATTGGAATCCCAAGTAACCAACCAACCTCTACTACTGTCCAATTAAAAAAACCTTTATCAACCAAATAAGTAACCAAAACACCGTTTAAAGTCCAGCATGCAAAACATACCGAAAAAGCTAAGGTATTTAGAAATAAAATTTTATGGGATTGAGATAAATTGCTCATAGTACAACTATTCATTTATAGGTTTAGTTCAATCATTTTCATAGAATTAAAAGAGACAAAATAGTCTTTTATTCTACGATGTAAAATTAATGCACCAATAAAAATTAAAATATGATATTTATCATTTAGGTAAAATAAGTAAAAAGCAAA
>DATEOV010000569.1:0-2506 GCA_035273645.1 Flavobacterium sp.
CCACACATAATATAATTAAACCATTATTTGTTTATTGCCCACACCTGTCGCTGCCGCTCATAATCTCCCACCTTTGTTAATGTAGCATTCAAATCTTTTGCAAGATAATTGATGTTATGATTGAAGCGATATTCTTTATCCTGAACAGTATCCAAAATAATACAACCTCCTTTATTAAGATTTAATTTAAAATATTCCTCAAGTTTTGATTTTAAGATGGGACTCTCAATATGATGTATCCAGTTTACTAATATGATAACATCAGTTTTTTCACCGAGATTTGATTCAGGGAACTTAAACCATCTAAAATCTGCTTTCTTAAAAGTTATTTGGGACAAAAAATGGGCAGCCTTAAGTACATTAACGTCCATATCGCAACCGGTTTTGTGTTTATAGTTAAGATTACGAACTATATCGCCCAATCCACAGCCAATTTCTATAACAGTAAAGTTTTTGGCGTTTGGCTTTGAGTTCAAATACCTGGTAATATCTTTGGCGTATTTCTTCTCATATAGAGTACTCAAATGCCATTTATCAAACCCAAAATATAAATACAGGAGAAAACGAAAAGATCGTTTAAGTAAAGCAAATGCCTTTCGTACTAATTTCTTCAAATACCATATCATGCTTTACAATTTCGGAAAGTAATAAAGAACCGACGTCATTTAACACTGAGTATCCCTTTATTCCATTCAAAATAACTCTATGTTGGGTAGAAAATGAAAAATCATATCAGACCTTTTTTCCTATGTAAATTAAATTGGGGTTTAAATGCTGCAGTTTTTTTATCCATCTATAAAATTCCACCCCGGTCCTGATTATCTCACTTCTGCCCAAATCCTTGCTTTCGCAAAGTTCTTTTTGAAATCCAAACTTACTCATCGTTTCTGTTATGTTCTCCCGGGAAAAACTCCGTACATGCTGAACCCGGTGAAACATACCCCCACAATCGGGGCAAATAACCTTAAGATTATCCAGATTCTCTTCATTTCGTGTGGTGATTATTACATACCCACCCTTTTTAACTATCCTGTTTATTTCTTTAAGTGTAGGCTCATAATGAGCCTCCAACAAATGCTCAATGGTTTCCATGAAAAATACACACTCATAATGATTTGATGGAAGCTCGGAGGGAAGGGATTTAATTTGTATACACTCTTTAAAATTTTTATTATCAGCAAATTTGTTGCTGACATATTTTACAGAGCCTTCAGAAAAATCACAGCCACTCACATTCTTAGCTCCATATTGCAACAGATAATCAATCAGGAAACCTTTTCCTGATCCATAGTCCAGAATGTTTGTTTTTAGGTCAATATACTTTGATGAAAATCTAATGACTTTTCTGCCAACCTGTTGGGCAAAATATTGTAACTGCGGCATTTTACTAAAGCTGTCCCAGAAGCGGGCAACTTTCTCATCTGTCCATTCTACATCATGCAATTTAAACTCCATAAAATTGATTTCTTCTATATAAAGAGATTAAAAACTGGCAAATATATAATCATTTAAACTATTCGGGTCCATTTCTATTTAGCTTAGGTAGCGGAGTGTAAGCAAACAACTGTTTCAAAAGCAGGTTTATTTCCGGGCTAAGTTTTATTTTCCAGTTAACTATTAATAATAGCATAAGGTATAGCATACCACCTAAAATAAGATTCACAAGTGCGGGAAAAGAAGATAGTAAACCCTTCACAAACAAAACCAATATAAGTATGGAAAAGTTTAAAAAAATTATTTTTAAAAATAACAGTAACACCTTTCCATAATTTACTTCCGGGAAAAATTTTTTCAATAAAATATAACAAAATAAAACATTTAGCATATGAAGAGCTATCAAGGATATAGGATAACCAGTAATACCTGTTTTTTGTATGCCGACCCAAATAAAAAAAATCAAAACCATATTAAAGGCGACCTGGTAAGCGAAAGATTGCATGATTTTCTGCCCAGCCATAAATAATCTTGCTACAAAAGTATTTATAGCTAGCATAGGTAATAGTAAACCCAGATACTGTAAAAATAAAGAGGTATAAACAACTCCGGATTTTTCAAAAGCGCCACGCTCCAAAAGGAAAGAAGTAATCGAAGTAGAGTAAAGAAAAAAAATACTACTGATGGGGGTTAGAATAAATAACAAAAAAGAAGTAGTAGATAGAAAAACCCTGTTGATTTCGGAAAATTCTTTTTTGGCATACAACTCATTGAATTTTATTCCCGAAACAGACGAAAACTGGTTCGTGATCAGGGTAGTGGGTATAGACGATAATTGTTGTGCAAAATTCAAAGAAGTAATGATACCCGTACTAAAGCCACTTAGAAAATACAACGGTGCATACGAACTGAGCGATGTGGTAATGTTTCCAGCCTGTGCAAAAGCAATATTCTTCCATATTCGTTTATCAATTTGTAATCTTTTAAATCGGAATTGCCACTGTAGCTTTTTCTTCATCAGGATTACCAGGACAATAAAATTAATCACATAGGATATAATCAAGCCCGTTAA
>DATEOV010000570.1:0-10168 GCA_035273645.1 Flavobacterium sp.
ATTAAATTTGTTATTTAACTCAATGTATCTTGCAACAAGAAAAAGTCTTTCCGAAAAAGTTATAAAAGGCATTACAAGCTTTTTTACTTTAATTCCATCCGCTAATAATCTTCCAATATGATAAACATGGTCTCTATCAAAATGTGATATTACTAGTAAATCCAGGACTTTTTTTCCTAAAAAATCTGCGTCACGGTAAATATCAACCTCATCTTGACCAGCTCCTTTTGTTAGACTGCCACAGTCAAAAACCATTCTGAATTTAACTTCAGTATTATGGGTTATTTTACCACTGTAAAATAAGCCCTGACCTACCGGATGTATTGTGAATTCTTGATTAAATGACATATTTTATAAGTTAATTGTTTTTAAATTCTAATTCATGATAAAATGATTCTGTTTCAGCTAGTCGATTTTGGATCGTTTTTATAGTACTTTTTTGTAAGTATTAATATCATCAAATAGTGTCAGATTTGACATGTCAGAATTAGGTTTTGTTTTTATTGTATTGATGTAATAACCAATAGTGTTTCAATATCTTTACATTTTTTGTTGAACATGTACAAAACTTTATTTTATCAGATAATTGATGCGTATTTATTACAATTTTGGTATTTAATAGCTATATAGAAAGATTCTATTTCCTATTACGCCATCATCCCCTTTACAAAAACCTCTACAAACTCTTTCATTTTAGTGATGATACGATCGCCAATTGTTCTGGCTTGCAGAATGCTTGGCCTGTTGTCTAAGCATTGGAAAACCTCATCTTTGATGGGTTCGCGACCGCTGTAGATGTAGGCATCGATTAAGGCTTTGAATTGGGCTTTGTCCAGGTGTTCGTCTTCGCAAAGTTTGCCTAATGCGAGTACTTTTTGGTCATGCCAGTATTTTTCAAATTCATCTTCAATGCTGTCACCGTCTTTGATTTGGGGCATATTCTCGTCTATGAATTTCTGAATCAACTCTCGCTTGCTTCTCAACTGGATATCACCTCCCAATAAATCAATGATGGCTTTTCGTTGCGCAGCTGATGCCGAAGGTGTTTTTGCTCCTTTTAATTCAGCCAATAATTTCAAGATATAAGCTACGTTAATTCGGTCGGTATGGATTAATTCCAATTCAAAATCTATTTCGTCGAGGATTGAAGTTTTTTGTTTTTCATTATCCCGCTTTACCTTTTGGTATAAGTCCAGGTACTTGGCTTTGTAGTCTTCAAATTCCTGTTCGTCGATTGCTAGTTCCTCCCAATCAAAATCGGTGTAGGATTGCAGGACGTTCATAGCCCTTAATACTTTTCGGAAAGCCTGCACAAATTGCGCTTCGTCTTCTTCGCTTTCTAAATCATTTACGCTTTGATAGGTAGGGGTGATCTCCCGCAATAGTTTTAAGGCTTCATTCAACTTCTTGGCAATGTCTTCATATTCGGGCATAGTAACCACTTCAATGGCATCTTTATTCGAAAACAAAGTAATGGCATCGTCGGTGGCTTTTTTGAGGTTTCTGAACGCTAATATATTTCCTTGTGATTTCTGTTCGCCTAAAATTCGGTTAGTCCTTGAATACGCCTGAATTAAGCCGTGTTGTTTCAAGTTTTTATCTACGTAAAGTGTATTTACTTTTTTGGCATCAAAACCTGTTAGCATCATATTGACCACGATAACAATATCCAAACGATCTTTCTCGTGATTGAAATTCTCTTTTTCTCGGTCTTTTAATCGTTGACTAATATTCTTGAAGTAATTCTCAAATTGCTGGCTGTCTTTGGTCGAAAAACCAGTACCATACATATTGTTGTAATCACCAATATAGGTTTCCAGTTTATCTCTAGTCCTTTTCGATTGATACGTCGGTTTTGGTTCTGAAGCCCAATCCAAGTCTTCATCAGCAGGAAGATAATCCTGAGCTTCGTCTGAATCTTCATTGGTGCCGTAGGTAAAAATAGTAGCTATTCGCAAATCGTGTTCTCCTGCTTCTTTCTTTTTTTGAAAAAGGTCGTAGTACTGAATTACATTATCGATACTGCTTACCGCCAACAGTGCCGAATAATCTCTGCTAAAGGTTTTTTGATTGTGATAGGCAATAATATAATCTACGATTTTATTGATTCTCTTTTCCGAATCCAAGACTTCTTGTTTGTCAATGTCTTCGACTTCGATATCGATAAAAGCATTGCTTTTGTTTTTGTATTTCCCAACGTATTCAATTCCAAAACGCAATACATTTTGGTCACGGATGGCATCGGTAATCACGTATTTGTGTAAGCAGTTGCCAAACAAATCTTTGGTGGTGCGTTTTCCCAACTCATTCTTGGAGGCATTTTCTGCAAATATGGGTGTTCCTGTAAAACCAATTAACTGACTTTTTTCGAAGAATTTTGTTATGCGTTCGTGGGTTTCTCCAAATTGGGAACGGTGGCATTCGTCAAAAATGAATACGATTTTTTGATGGCGCAACGATTCAATTTTACCCGAAAAACGTTCCGAAACGGCATTGTTTAATTTTTGAATCGTCGTTAGAACCAACTTGGTATTATCCGTTAATTGTCTTACCAAGGATTGTGTATTATCGGTAACATCAACACTGTCTTTTTTGAAAGCGTTGAACTCATTCATCGTTTGGTAATCCAAATCTTTTCTGTCAACGACAAAAACAACTTTGTAGACTTCGGACAATTCTACCAAAATTTGACTTGCTTTAAAGGACGTCAGCGTTTTTCCCGAACCTGTGGTGTGCCAAATGTAGGCGTTGTCGTTTGAGTTCTTAACCTGATGAATTATGGCTTCCGTGGCAAAATATTGGTACGGACGCAAGACCATCATTACCTTGTGGGTTTCGTTAATCACGATATAATGCGCGACCATTTTACCCAGATGTTCCGGAGTTAAAAAAGCGTTGGCAAACTCGGTTAATTCGGTGATGTTTTTATTATTTCGATCTGCCCAAAAGAAAGTTTGCTTGACCGATTGCAGTTTGTTATTTGCTAAATATTTGGTGTTCACACCATTGCTGATCACAAACAATTGTACGTATTGAAACAAACCGTGATTGCTCCAAAAAGAGTGCATTTGGTAGCGATTGATTTGGTTGAAAGCTTCTTTGATTTCGATGCCCGAACGTTTGAGTTCTATTTGCACCAAAGGCAGACCGTTGACTAAAAGCGTTACATCAAAACGGTTTTTGTAACTTCCTTCTAAGGATATTTGATTGGTAACCTGATATAAATTTTGGCTTGTATCTTCCGTATTAAAAAAACGAACATAAAATGAAGTGCCATCTTCTTTATCCAACTGAAAACGATCCCGAAGCGTTTTGGCTTTTTCAAAAACATTGCCTTTGGCCAAGTGATTTAAAACAGCATCAAACTCTTTGGCTGTAAAAGTGGTTTCATTAAAAACTTCGAGCTGACTTTTGAGGTTGGCAACCAAAGCAGCACCATCTTGTATTTTTACAGATTTATAGTTTAAATCAACCAATTGCTTGATTAGTTTTTCTTCTAGGATTGCTTCGGATTGGTGGCTCATTTGTTATTTAGTTTTGACTCTTCTTTCAAATTTGTCTAATTCATATTCTGCAATAGTTGAATATTCCTTATTCTCCTTTCTAACATGATTAATAACCCTCATATAATCAGTTGAATCAGTAAATTGTGTCCAAGAAACAACAGGTTTAAATCTAGCAATTTCTTGTATTCGTCTATCTACTGGGAAATGTGGGGGATGGCTTATTTTATTGTGGCACCATAAATATTTTAGATAGAGATTCAACATTTTTTGGCTCACACCAAAATTTAATTTACCATTCTGAAGAATACTTTGAAACTGTCTAGTAAAATCACTTAATTTATTAATGTTTTCAATATGAATCTCGTCACTTACAGTAATTTCAGAATAATGTGGCATCAACGAACTCTCAATAAATTCTCGAGTTTGTAATTTAAAATCACTTTTCTGAGTATCAGTAACATCTCCTTTATAAACATTAGCCCGCTGAAAAGCAGCACCAAATGTTAGTGTCCAAAATTCGTTATTTATAAATTTTTCCTTCATATTGTATTTAGTAATTCCTTTACATCATTGACATGTTTCTCTAAATACACTATTGTTTCAGAAACAATATGCTCGACAAACCCATTATAAAATTCCTCTGAAGTAAATAATTTATTTAAAAACAATGGATCTTGTAAATCAACTTCAAGATTTTTATAGGCTTCAAATTTTTCTACTGCACACCAATAATTACTTCGTTTTTCGCCTAACTTTTTATAATCATCTATATAATTACCATTCATTATAAAAATTCCTTTGATAATTCCTCTGCCAAAGAAAGGATCAGCAGCTACTGAAAAGTTTTGAATTCCAAAAATAAGTTTATCACCTCTATATCCTTTAACTCTTATCCATATTTGCGAATAAACTGTATCTGTATTTTTTCCTAATTCAATAAAATAGTTTTCTCCAATTTTATCTGTCAAAGATTTGAAAATACTCTGGCGAATCTTATCATTAAAATTTGCAATAGTTGTATTGATATTATTGGCTAGGAATATAGAGCTTTCATAATTATTCAAAATAAGTTCTAGGAGTTCCTTTTCTTCGTCTTTATCAATAGTATTGGTTAGTTTTTTCATTAAAATAATATATTGCTTAATGGTTTCTCTAAGTATTGGGTTATCAGCAGCTTCCTTCATACATAAAGTCAGCCAATTAATAATATGGTTTTTGTACGATATAATATGAAAATGCGTACCCGAAATTAAATCCCCTTTACTGTTCCCATCTGGTTCTTTACCTTCTAAATTAAGATAGTAAACCTCGTTATTTCCCTTTTTGTGATTACAATATCTTTCAATTTGGTCTTTTTGGTCAGGAGCGTTTATTTTGTTTTCAATCGAAAGACAATTACCGTTTTCATCACAAATAAAAATATCAATTCTGCCACCGATTTTATCGTTATAATCATTTTTTCCAATAGAATGCTCGATTATTACTTTAGCAGAAGCAATATCAATCGTTTTATTATTAATGCAATTCAGAAAGAGTTCTAGAAATAAACTTCCTTTAAGATGTGTTCCCGATGGATCTAATAATGAAGCAAGAAAAGCCGAATGAGTAGCATTTTCTTTTGTTTCCATTTTGAGAATCGAAAACACATTAAATTTCTCCCCTTTAAGTATTTCTTTTTCTTTTTGATGCTTCAAAATTTGCTTTGTAGAACGTAAAATAATTTTATGTTGATGTAATTCCATAGGTTTTTCTATACGAACATTTGTTGCAACAAGCCTTTTTTAAACGTTCGTGTTTGGGCTAGTTGTTGGTTTACACTTTCTATTTTGGAATCGATACTTGATAAAAATCCGGCTATTTTTTGTTGTTCTTCGAAAGATGGAAATGGAATAGGCATTTTATAAAAATCACTTGTCGAGAAACTCATTCTATCATCTCTGGCTCCATAATTTGAAATGTCTTTCATATGTTTATGCCATACAATAGAATTAAAGAAAAATTCTAAAAAATCTAAATTTCCATATTTAAATCTAAAAACAGAATATAATGGTGACATTATTCCTGTATCTAAATAATTTCTTGAAATAGGGCCTACTGGAGCATAAGTCGATATTCGAGGATTGTATACAAAATCATTATTTTCAACTATATAATATCCTAAAAGATTGTTTTGATTCGCAATATCTTTATCAAAATAATCTCTTTGGTTGACAATACCTTGCATTGCTGAATTAGTAAAGACTAAATTTATTTTATTGTCTTTGTTTTTTACAATTCTTTTTTCTGCAACATCCCCCAACTTTTTCTCTTCCCAATCCGGATAATCCTTTCCATTCTCATCTTTAAAGCGCAATTTGCCTGAGAACAATTGTTGCATTACGCCATTTTTGTATTGTTTTAATAATTCTTTTTTGCGAGAAAGTTGCTGTATTTTTTCATCGACTGCAGATAAAAAAGAAGCTATTTTTTGTTGTTCGGGTAAGGATGTAATAAATAATTTATATGGTTCAATATGTTTGTTGTTTATTTGAGGAATTGAAGAAGTATCTGCAATTTTATACAATTCTTCTTTAACAATTTTATAATAAAGAAACTCATAATGCAATTGGTTTCTTTTTGGGATAATAGCCATCATATTACTATCCATAAAAATAGGACAATCATTAATTCGAACTTTGTTATTTAATATTGCAGCTCCCCTTTTTGGAAAGATTACAGAAAATTTTTCAACCAAATTTTTATTTTCATTAGAATAAAATCTACTTGAATTTTGATACTTGTTACAATTATTAAGCTCTTCAACTTTAATAAATGGATAATTACCTTTATCTATAAAATTATAATTTGATGGACTATTCCCACTTTTAATTTTAATATAATCTCCAAGTTTTATTTGTTTCCACTCTCCCTCAAATTCCTGAAACCTTAGTTTAGGCACCGATACTTTTCTCTTTTCGCTATTTAAAGTTGCTGTACTCATTAAAATGGGGTTTCAATTCCTAGTTCAGTACAAAATTCAGCAATACTAGCATCGGTAGTTTTACTTTGTGAAGCTAATTCTCGTAATTGCATTGTTATCGCTTTTAAATCTATGACATTTTCTTCTTCAAAAGTATCCACATAACGAGGGATATTCAGGTTGTAATCGTTGGTTTCCACTTCGCTTAAAGGCGCAATATGGCTGTATTTAACTTCTGCAGTTCGGTTTTCGAAGGTGCTTATAATTTTGTCAATGTCCTCTGTACGCAATACGTTTTGGGTTTTTACCTTTTCATAATGTTGGCTGGCGTCAATAAACAAAATGTTTTGGGTATCGGTACGCTTTTTCTTCAAAACCAAAATACAAGTCGGGATAGAGGTTCCGTAAAAAATATTAGCCGGTAAGCCAATCACGGCATCCAGGTAATTTTTTTCTTTTATCAAATATTCACGTATGTGTCCTTCGGCACCTCCACGAAACAAAACACCGTGTGGCAAGACAATTGCCATCGTTCCGTTATCATCCAATTGGTGCACCATGTGTTGCACAAAAGCGAAATCGGCTTTACTGCTTGGTGCGAGTTTTCCGTAAGCAGAAAAACGATCGTCATTCATAAACAAAGGACTTGCGCTCCAGTTTGCTGAGAACGGGGGATTGGCTACAATAGCTTCAAAACGCATATCAAAATGCTGAGGGCGTTCTAAAGTATCTTCGTTCTTGATGTCAAAACGTTTGTAATGCACATCGTGCATAATCATGTTCATACGACAAAGGTTGTAAGTCGTAGGATTCATTTCCTGTCCGTAAAAAGCACTTACGTCTTTTACTTCTTTGGACACCCGTAACAACAACGAACCGGAACCGCAAGTAGGGTCATATACGCTCTTGAGTTTGTCTTTGCCCACTGTTACCAGCTGTGCCAAAATGCTGCTTACTTGTTGTGGTGTATAGAATTCGCCTGCTTTCTTTCCTGCACCGCTGGCAAATTGTCCAATTAAATATTCGTAAGCATCGCCCAGTACATCACTATCGGTGTTCTCTAAATCAAAATCGATTTCATCCAGATGCACTAGGACTTTTACAATTAGTTCGTTTTTGTCGGCTTCGGATTTCCCCAATTTATGGGAAGTTAAATCCAAGTCGGAAAACAGGTTTCCAAAATCTTCTTCGCTTTCGGATCCCATCGTGCTTTGCTCAATGTGAGTAAGTACGGCGGCTAAATCTCCCAGGATAAAATTATGCTTTCCGCCACCGTTGCCTCTTCGTGCCAATTCCGAAAACAATTCGGATGGCAGTAAAAAGTAACCTAATTTGTCTAAAGCCAATTGTTTAATTTCCTCGAGCAAGGCCGTTTCATCTGCATGTCCTTCGACTTCCTGAAAAGTCAAACCGTCCGGTTTTAGTATGGTGTTGGCGTACAAGTCCATTTTTGTACTCAGGTACTTGTAAAAAATAAAACCTAATATGTAATCTCTAAAATCGTCGGCATCCATTTTCCCACGCAGGGTGTTTGCAATATTCCAGAGTTGTTGTTCTAATTTTTGTTTTTGTTCTGCTGCCATTAAGCAATTATTGTTTTGAATTAAATCGAATAGTAATAAGTGCTAAAAGTATCGAAAATATGTGGAAGTGTAAAGAGGAAAACCGGAAAAAAACAATGAAAATCTAATAGGATTTAATTGTTTTGAGTGATGTTTAGCAGCTATATATAAAAGCCGTTTTGATTTATCTATGAAATTATTGTTTTTTAGTCTCTTTTATTACTGAAATAATTAAACCAAGACCAACGATGAAATCAATTATATTCCAAATAGTTCGACCAAAAGCAATTTTTACTAAAGGCTGAAATAAGATTCCCAAAATAATATAAACTAACATTTCATTTTTATTATTCAATTCATTAGAAGAATAGGCTAAATAAGCAAAAGTTAACATCGCTGCAAAACGTACGAATTGGTAATATCCATAAGGCATATTTAAAATACAAAGCAAGAGTAAAATCGCTAGAATGATTTTAATTGTTTTTTTCATAATTAATTCGATTTAAATTCAATTATCATCGTATGTATTATTTATCTAATCTTCCCAACCACAAAGGGATAGACCAAAAGATCTAGCTTTACTAATTGGAACTTGATTGATTTGATGATTGCAAGCGCTTAGTCCTCTACAATTGTTTGAATAGTGGTATTTTTTTGCTCCATGTGGACCGCAAATATAGACATTAGGCTCATTAAGGATATATTCCGGTTTAAATTATGAGAATTGCTATTATCTCTATTTTTTTTATCATTTTTTCCGTATTAGTATTAATCTGTTTTAATGATAAAAAGGTGTGTCTACTTTAATTGTGAACCAACCTAAAAAATGCTCAAAAATTGTAATTAAAGAAAAGACTAATAGTATTAAAATTATTCCTTTGAAAATAAAATAACCTATATTCTCTCTTTCAATCTCTAAACTATCATTTCTTTTTCCAATTGTAATAGAGAGTATAATATGTACTGTATAATATGCTAAAAATGTGATTAAAAATGTGAATCCTGAGAAAATGGCTATTTTCTGCATTACTGCTATGAAAACATTATCAATTGTTTTTGAATAAATTAAAACTTCAATTGAGTTTTCTATAAAACCTAATGCAACTTTTAAAAGCATAAAAAAAGCAATCATAATGGATGCAATCCAAATAGAATATGAAATAGAAATTTTTTGTTCCTTTTCTGATTTGATATTTTGTTTTTTAGCTAAAAACTGTATCAACATTAACATAAGTGCTGTTGCAACAATAGCAACAATAGATGTGAAAAATAAGCTTTGTTGGTCCATATTATTTTGATTTTAAGGATATTCTCCAGTTGTTTAAATTAGAAATTTCATTTGGTATTATTCCGGGTTTTATATTTGGGGCTGTGGTTTCCCATAACACATATCTTTGATTGTTGTAATTATAAGCAATACCATTAATTGGTAGATTGATTCCAATAATAGAATGTCCATAAAATTCACTACTCATCATAGCAACATCATAATCATAATGTGAGAGTATAGTGTAAAGTAATAAAGTTCTTGTATCGCAATCACCTTTCAAATTTGTTAAAAATTCGATTGGAGTATTTATTCCAAATTGTTCATGACCATCACATTCTCCAGAATGATTTAATAAATAATTACGAGTAAACCTATCGTTGTATAAATTCGCATCACATTCATCACTCAATACTATTGCATATGGAATATCTTGAACAAAAGTAACAATCATTTCAGCAAACTTAATTTTGTTCAGTCGATTTGCTTTTCCAATGCTATCAAAAAGGTTATAAACACTATTAAAATTCTTTTTATCAAATTCTTTTAAACTGTAAACTACTTTATCATAAGAATTGGTTGTGTTTTGGGATATATTCAAATTGTTTTTGTAAAAATGTGATTTTTTAAAATCACTTAGTTTAATTTGGTATTTTCCTTCGTATTTGTTGCCATTATAGTCTTTCCAACTTCTAAATCTTGTAATTATACTATCTCTTATTGGTTCTTGTATTTCTTCTGGAGAAGTTCTATTCTCAGTATTAGGAATAATTACTGGTGGATTTTTTTCTCTAGGACTGTCAACAATTAGCGGAGCTGGATCGTAATGATGTGATGAACTGGAACAAGTTCTAACCAATGAAAGCATAAAAGC
>DATEOV010000571.1:0-6379 GCA_035273645.1 Flavobacterium sp.
TGAAAAAAGATAACTATGAAAAACGGAATATTAACAGCATTATCAATTTTGATTTTATTGATTATTATACCATTTGAAACGGTTTTAAGTAATAATTTAAATCCATTAATTTTTGGTTTTTCTTTTGGCATAGTGAACCATAAACTGTTTAAACATAATTTCTTAACAGGACTTATTCTAACGATCACGTTTTCTTACTTAGCGTTTTTTATTGGCTTTTTTGGGCTATTTGGAATCGGTGAAATAATAAAATGGATAACTGATATTTTTAATTTGAAAAGTTTAAATGGTGATATATTAATTTTATTTAGTGGTTTAATTGCTTCACTTATACTTTACCTGTTATTTACAAAGGTTTATAAGAAACAAAACATAAAAAAAGGATTTTTGATTATGCTTGCTTCTTATTTTTTAATTCCATTTATAGTATTGATAACTCCATTTATTTTTAGGAATTCAAGACCAAATGAATTTTTCGTGATTTATAATTTATCTTGGCTTTTAATTGTCGGGTTCTTTTTATCATTTACGTTGAATTTTAATAGAAAAACAGAAAATGAATAAACAAAAAATAAAGCCGACCGCATAACAGCCACTAAAACGGATTTGGGCATTTGGCTTAATGGGAAAATGGTTTTGTATTTGGGAGATTTGGCAAATCCGAAAATAGGGCTTAATTTAATCCCAAACCCGCTGTAGTGCCAGAACGTTATGCCTCATTGTAAAAAGCCCAGCCAACACTCAAATGGCACATTTGGTTTTGCCAACACACAGTAAAACGCAAAAAAGAGCCGTTTTTTTGCCTGTACACTGGATGAAAAACGACAATATTTAAATCGTTTTTATACCAAAATATGAGATATTAAAATGAAAAGATTACTTTCGCAAAAGACATATTTAGACATATGGAAGAAGTACTAAAAAAAAGATTAAGCAAACTTGATCCGATGAACAGCTAAACAATAGCTAAAATATTGCTATTGGTTATGTTTAAAACAGAAAGCAACCAAGACTTGAAACACTTTTTAAAATTGTTGAAATATTTAAAGTAAATTTAAAAACTGGCCAAGAGACTCATCAGTATGACAAGAAATATTTCAGAAGCAGATACAAGAGCAAATTATATTGATCCAAAACTTATTATAAGTGATTGGACTTCTGATAATATTCAAAGAGAGTACTATTTTACAGATGGAAGAAAATTACTTGGAAACAAAAGAGGTAAAAGGCTTTTTCTTGATTATTTATTAAAGTTTAATAACACAAATTTAGCTATAATTGAAGCCAAAAAAGCAGATGAACATCCAACTAAAGGACTACAACAGGCATTAGATTACGCTGAAAAACTTCAAATAGATTTCATATATTCAACAAATGGCAAGCAAATTTACGAGTTTGACAGAACAGTTGGTAAAGGAAGTTATATCGATAATTTTCCAACTCCACAAGAACTTTACGATAGGATATTTGGAAAAAACATTGATTTAAAACGAATACTTCACGCAATTCCCTTTTACTTAACTGGAGCCATGCGACCGAGATATTATCAAGAGATTGCTGTTAATAAAGTTTTGGAAAGTATTGCAGATGAGAAAAAAAGAATATTGCTAACACTAGCAACTGGAACAGGTAAAACTTTTATATCATTTCAAATTGTCCATAAATTATTTCAAGCAAAATGGAATTTAGATGGATTAAATAGAAGACCAAGAGTTTTATTTTTAGCGGATAGAAACGTTTTGGCAGATCAAGCCATAAATACTTTTAATCCTTATGAAAATGATTTAATCAAAATAAATGGTGAAGAAGTAAAAAGTAGAAATGGTATAGTACCTACAAATGCATTTATATTTTTCGCTATTTACCAAGCAATTGCCGAAAGAGAGGATATTGGCGGATATTACAAAGAATACCCTTCCGATTTTTTTGATTTAATAATAATCGATGAGTGTCATCGAGGAAGCGCAAATGAAGAAGGTTCTTGGAGAGGTATTTTAGACCATTTTAAACCTGCAATTCATTTAGGATTAACTGCAACTCCAAAACGTGAAGACAACGTTGATACCTATAAATATTTTGGAAAACCAATTTATGAATATTCTTTAAAAGATGGAATTACAGATGGTTTTCTAACTCCATATAAAGTTAAAAGAGTTAAAACTAATATTGATGAATATATTCATACAAATGATAGCGTTGTAATTCAAGGTGAAATCAAAAAAAACCGATACGATTTAAACGATTTTGATAAAAATATTACCATTCTACAGAGAACAGATTTAATTGCTCAAGCTATTTTGAATAACATTGGTAAAATGGACAAAACTATTGTTTTTTGTGTTAACCAAGATCATGCTTTGGATTTGAGAGATATGATTAACAAAAATAAAATAGTATCTGATTCAAATTATTGTGTTAGAGTAACTTCTGATGAAGGTAAAATAGGAAGGACATTTCTTGAAGCGTTTCAAGATAATGATAAAGATATTCCTGTAATATTAACTTCATCTAAAATGCTAACAACTGGTGTTGACGCAAGAAATGTTAGAAACATTGTATTAACCTCACCAATTGGTTCAATGGTTGAATTTAAACAAATTATTGGTAGAGGAACAAGGGTTTATGATGGAAAAGACTTTTTCACAATAATTGATTTTGTTGGAGCAACTGATTTGTTTTACGATTCAGATTGGGATGGATTGCCTGAAGATGATACAGAAACCGACGAAACTGGAAATTCAAAAAAAGGCAAAAAAACCAAAAAACCAAAAACAAATGAAGTTAACGAACCATCTGAAGAATATGGCGAGAAAAAGCAAAAGTTAATTATTGAATTGAGTAATGGACGAATTTTAAAAGTCATTGATATTGACACAAGATATATTGACGAAAACGCTAAACCATTAACTGCTAGAGAATTTTTAGAAAAACTAGTTGGCGAATTACCAGCAATCTATAAAGATGAGCATCATTTGCGCAAAATTTGGGCTAATCCTGATACAAGAAAAGAATTGTTGGAACAACTAGGTAATTTAGGATTTGACAAAGAACAATTAGATGCTTTACGAGATATGATTGCAACACCTGATTGTGATATTTTTGACGTGCTTTCTCATATTTCTTTTAGTTCAGATTTAAAGACCAGAAAAGAAAGAGCAAGGAATGTTAGAGAAGACAACTTTTTTGCAGTTTATCAAAACCTAAAAGCAAGAGATTTTTTAGAATATGTTTTACACCATTACGAAAAATTTGGAATTGAAGAACTTCAAAGAGATAAATTAGGAGATTTAGTAAAATTAAAATTAGGCACAACCAAAGATGCGAAAGTAGTTTTTGGTGACATGAAAAATTTATTAGGAGCTTATTACAAGCTTCAAGAAAATATTTACAAAGCATCATAAATGGAAATAAAAATACCTGCAAATAAAATATATAATCAACCGCAAACATTAACACTTGACAGTAGTGTTATGACTTTTGTTGGTGAAAATGGTTGTGGAAAATCAGCTATTTTAGAAAGTATTTTTAAAAAATATTTAACCAATATTCAAGAAGACACCAATTTATTTGCTTTTTCCTCTGGAAATAACGAATCATTTTCTTCCATTTTTCAAAACAATTTAAAGAATATTGAAAAGTTAGTTGTTGATGATTTATCTTATGATGAGGAAGAGGAAACCAGCCAAAGGATAAATAACACAATTAATACTATTTATTTTGACCGTTCTTGGGTTCGTTTTTTAATCTTTTTTGCAACTGCATTAAAAAAACACGTTAAACCCGAAAATGTAGATGAAAATAACAAAAGTGGAAAAGTTATTGATTATCTCTTGTCTAAAGGATTGGTTGATGTAAATCAACAAGGAGTTGATACAACTACTTATATTGAATTTCAATTTAGAATAAGAACCAACTATAATAACAAAATAGTAAACGCAAGCAAAAAAGAAGCTACAAATCCTGAACACAAATCAATTAGAAGAACTTTTTTGCACCAATATTTAGTCAAACTAACTGATCATTTATTTGGAGATGGATATATCGATATTGAAGAGGAATATTCACGAATCGTCAAAACATGGAGGTGGTTTTTTGCTAAAGATGTTGCACCAGTTTTGGGAAATGACACCAATAAAGTCTTTACATTTTTGGCTTGGGCTTCAAATTATGACAACTTTATTTTTAGAGAAAACTGCGAACTAAAGTTTAAAGGAAATATAGAATTAAATCAATTAAGTGATGGTGAGCATCAATTGTTAGCTATTTATGCAATGATGGATTTATTCGATTCTGATAAATCTTTGTTTTTGTTAGACGAAGTTGATTCACATTTATATTACCGAAATATTCAAAAACTTTGGGATGTTTTTAGTGCAATAAGTGGTAAAGTAATTACAACCACACATTCAGCAGATTCTATTATTTTAAATGAGTTTTCCAATATCAAATTAGTCGAAAAAGGAAAAATTGAAAATGATACCGTTGCCAATAAAATTCTTGATAGATTAGAATCACTTTCTTCTGGTGGAAATTATAAATTATCGGTTGCTGGAAAAGTAAAATATTTGGCACTTGTTGAAGATTTTTTTGATTGGTTTATATTTTTAGAATTATGCAAACGAAAAATTCCTGATTTTGATTTGAATATTCAGCAACAAATTCATTATATAAAATGCAGTTCTGGATTTCATAATAACGGACAAGTTTTTGGAGGACAAAAATTAGATTGGGTTAAATCATTTAATAATCACAATTCAAATTCCTCAACAAAATCGATATTCTTATTATGTGACAGAGATAATCTTCCAATTGAAGATGTGCAGAATTCAGGTTGGGTAATAAATGCACCAAATGCTAATCGAACTAATAAAATTCAATTAAATGGTGCCGGTAATAATAGAAACGCCTATTTGATGAGTTGGAAGCGTAGAGAAATTGAAAATTATTTATTAAGCTTTACAATGCTTTCTGAAAACGGAAAACTAGAGGAAATAAATAACCATCTTGCACCAATTAATAAACTTACTGAAGGAAATTCTTGCGATAATAATGATGTAAGAAATCTTGATGTCAAAACAAAGCTTCAATCTCTATATTTGAAAGACGATTTACAATTTGTACCAACTGATGAAAGTGGTGTGGACTACAACAAACTTTCAGCAATAATTGCACAAATACCTGCAAACGAAATTTCTGTTGATATAGAAAATGTTTATAAGTTTATAATAGGAAAAATTTAATAATGAGCGAAATACAAAACAAAATAGATAGAATAACCGATATTTTAAGACGTGATGACGGAATAAGTGGTGCCATGCACTATACCGAACAAATTTCGTGGATTTTGTTTATGAAGTTCTTAAACGATTTTGAAATTAATAAAGCCGACGAAGCTATTCTTGATGGCAAAGATTATGAATATGTAATCCGTAAAGATTTGCGTTGGGAAAACTGGGCTTGTCCAAAAGATGAAAACGGAAAAATTGATGTAAAAAGGGCGTTAACTGGTAAAGATTTAATTGAGTTTGTAAACAAAACATTGTTTCCATACCTCGAAAGTTTTAAAGCCATTGCTAACGATCCAAAATCTATAAAATACAAAATTGGAGCTATTTTTGAATATCTTGACAATCGTATTGCGAGCGGACACACTTTGCGTGAAGTATTAGATATTATTGACGCATTAGATTTTCAAAGTTCAGATGAGCTTTTTGAATTGTCGCATATTTATGAAAACTTATTGAAAGGAATGGGTTCTGATGGTGGAAATTCTGGCGAATTTTACACACCAAGAGCCATTATAAAAGCAATGGTAGAAACCATTAATCCGCAAGTTGGCGAAAGCATTTATGATGGTGCTGTAGGAAGTGCCGGCTTTTTAGTTGAAGCATTTGATTTTTTAACCAAATCCGAAAAAAAGACAAAATATTCTGCTTCCGATTGGGAAACTATTCAACAAAATACTTTCTACGGACTCGAAAAAACATCTCTTGGTTATGTAATGGGAATGATGAATATGATTCTTCACGGAATAGAAAGCCCAAATGTGTACAAAGGAAATACCTTAACGCTAAACATACGAGATTTTCAAGAAAAAGACCGCCACAACATTATTCTTGCTAATCCGCCATTTGGAGGAAAAGAAAAGTCACAAGTGCAACAAAATTTTCCTGTAGAAACCAATGCTACCGAAATGCTTTTTATTCAGCATTTTATGAAGATGCTAAAACTAGAAGGAAGAGCATCCATCATTATTCCCGAAGGAGTTTTGTTTCAAACCAACAATGCTTTTAAAACCATAAAGCAAAATTTGCTAGAAAACTTTAATGTTCATACTATAATAAGTTTGCCAAGTGGCGTTTTCTTGCAGTATAGCGGT
>DATEOV010000572.1:0-7865 GCA_035273645.1 Flavobacterium sp.
TCCATCCACGGGTCTTTGTATTTACCAGCATAATCATTGGAAATGTCCTCTAAGTTCAATTCTATAACTGAATTGTTTTTGACTTCAATCCCTTCGGATTCTTCACCAAATAATGTTCCTATGAGTACTATCCCGAAGAAAAACAACATGAAAAAAATAAAAATACCAATAATGGTAGCTATTACATTTCCTAAAAATCTCATATAGTATATTTTTTTAATAAGTTGCGAAAAGTGCTAATTTGTTACAGTTAATGCTGAAAATAAATTGAAACACTCTGGGCAAATATACTGCTATTCTAAAATTCTTTTGCTTAATTTGTGCCTAATATGGAATTACAGCATCAAGTTATTTTATCTCTAGGAAGCAATCAGGGCAATCGTTTGAAAAACATCGAATTGTGTCTTGAATTGATTCATCATGAAATCGGTACTATTATAAAAGTTTCAAAATTGTACGAAACTCCCTCCTGGGGTTTTGAGAGTGAGGCGTTTTATAATTGTGCTTTGGTTTTGCATACTTCTTATTCTGCTCAGAAAATATTGGAGTTAGTTTTGCAGGTAGAAAAAAAGTTGGGACGTATTCGCAATGAAAATGCAGGATATCAATCCAGAATAATAGACGTTGATTTGATTGCTTTTGATGATGAAATTCTGGATTTGGATCATCTTCAAATTCCGCACCCATTAATGCAAAACCGAAAATTTGTTTTGTTGCCTTTTCAGGATTTGAATGTAGGTTGGATACATCCTGTTTTGAAAAAAACAATTTCGGAGCTCATCCAGATAACTCCAGATGATAGTATTTGTGAAGTTGTGCAAAAATTAGAAAGTCCTTTGGATAAAATAATATTAAACCAATATAATTATATCGCGATAGAAGGTAATATTGGTGCAGGAAAATCAACTTTGGCACTAAAAATGGCCGAAGATTTTAATGCGAAAACCGTTTTGGAGCGTTTTGCCGATAATCCATTTTTACCTAAATTTTATGAAGATCAAAGCCGTTATGCATTTTCACTTGAAATGTCTTTTTTGGCCGACAGATATCAACAGTTATCGGATGATTTGTCTCAATTTGATTTGTTTAAAGATTTTATTATAGCCGATTATCATATTTTTAAATCGTTGTTGTTTTCTAAAATTACTTTAGAAGAAGACGAATTTAGATTGTATCGTACATTATTTGATATCATTTATAAAGAAATGCCAAAGCCTGATTTGTATATTTATCTTTATCAAAATACCAATCGATTGTTGCAAAACATAAAAACCCGTGGCAGAAGCTACGAACAAGATATCACAGCGGAATATTTGGAAAAAATAAACAAAGGGTACTTGGAATATATCAAAACCCAAACAGATTTGAATATTTTAATCATCGATGTTTCCGATCGAGACTTTGTAAACAATCAGGAAGATTATCTATTTATTTTGGATAAAATTCAAGAAAAGAGTAGTTTGTAATTATCTCTTTAATGAAAAATGTCCTTTGATTTCTGGACTGTCTTTATCTAATTTTAGTACATACCAATAATCAGTTGCAGGTAAAATATTTTTGTTGAAAGTGCCATCCCAACTGCTGTTTAAATCATTAAGTCTGGTAATTGTTTTTCCATAACGGTCAAAAATAGTTATTTCGGCTAAAGGATAATTGACTAATCCTTTTATTTCCCAGACATCATTAAAACCATCATTGTTTGGAGTGAAGTATTTGGGTGCAATTAGTACAATAAATTTTTTTGTAATTGGATTTTCACATGAATTTGTTTCTCTTACGTAGGCAGTTTGATACCCGCTTGAAACATTTGTAAATACATTGGAACTTTGATAATTATTTCCGTCTATTGAGTATTCAAAATAATCTTGCGGATTTTTCAAACGAATAGTTACCTGTGAATCGTTTGTCTCAATTGGGTCTATAATTTCAGGTATTGGATGCTTAAAAACCGTAATTGTTTTTGTAACTGTACAGCTTTCAGGCTCAGGAGTTTTGATTTTTACGGTATATATACCACTACTTTTTGGAATTATTGTTTTAGTGTTCTCACCAGTTGACCATAAATAAGAGATTCCGTTTAAAGTTGCATCTAATGTTATTTTATTTTTTGTGCACCAAAGAGTCTCCTCGTCTTCAACTTTTGGTAAGTCATATATGATGACACTGATTTTTATCCTACTGCCATTAGTGCAACCATTACTTACGGCTTCAACATAATAATCGGTATTTGTTGAAAAATTTCTAGTGAAACTAGTTCCGATTCCAACAAGGCTATTATTGGTAGGTCTTTCATACCAATAGGTTTCTCCTTCACTTGAAAGTACTGATAAAGTTGCTTCACCTGGCCCACATGTTGTAAATGTAGTTTGTGGTGTTGTAATGATTGGAATTGTATTTATAGTTGCTGTTATTGGAGTACGTTCAGATGTTTTTGCACAGGAGTTATACAAGGTTTCGATGTAATAGATGGTTGTGTTTAGTAATTTTGGTGTAGTGAATTGATTTCCAGAAAAAATTGGGGATCCATCAGTTTCATTTTCATACCATTTAATTTCACCTAAATTAGTAGTGCCTTCTAAAGTTACTTCACCTACATCGCATCTAGAAGCAGGTTTGGTATTTGTAATCTGTGGTATGGTTAAAGTAGTACTTGTAGCAATTTGACCTTCAGGATCTGAAGGCATTCCTCCGTACTCTACAATATAGCCTCTTGATTTCATTGGGCCATTAGTTTTTCCATCATAGGTTAAGTCAATCCAAGAGCCTTTTATGCCAAGAGTTGGATCTCGGTCTAAAATGTGAGCAAAATGTTCTAGACCTGTACCATTATCTGGTTCGTTATTGTTGCCGTTTTTCCTGTTCCAATAAGCGAAATTTGGAGTATAACCCTGCCCGAAAATATTGGAATATTTGACACCACCAGGCCCTACTTCTAGATTACTCCAGAACATGGTTTCGTTTTCTGGACCTGTTAGCCATCTCCATTCTCCTTCTACTTTATAATCAGCCCCGCCAATCCAACCATTTCCAGGTAATTGTTCTCCTATTATTTGTTGTTCTTCCGCAGATAGAATTGTTGCTAAATATCCTTTTAAGCCAAAATAAGTTTTTGTTTCGGCTGCTGTTTTTGCATCTCCCCAAGTAATTCCTGGGGCTTCAAAGTACTCATAAAAATGATTATTGGTTGGTAAATAATTAGCGTTATCAACACTGATTGAAAAGGTTCTGTTTCCTGTTGGTTTATTAGACGAATTGGTGTAGACAACATCTTTTATTGCGGCAATAAATTCAGTGTATGATGTCAGAATTCCATTTATGGGAGCCGATAGTTTTAATTTACCCAGATTGGAATCCCAATTTGATATAATTGAAGGGTGTGTTCCTGTAAGTGTTAATATGTCCTGTTCATCATTATATCCAACTGAAATTTGAATGTAAATAGATTGAGTGCTAGTGTCATCAGGATCGGTAATATTTATATCAGTTACGATAGGAATACTGGTTTGTGGGCAATAAATTTGATTTCCTGTGGCTTTTAGATAAGGAGGAATGTTGTCTGAAATATTTTTTTTACGGGAATTGAAAGAGATGCTTGCATTTTCTTTTTTAAGAATGCTGTCATTTTCTCTTTGACATATATCATTCGCATAGCTTGTTTTTGAAAAAACTAGAAGGAATGTTATTAGAATAAAAAAAAATTTTTTTCTTGTCATTTTATAAAAGTATTCATTTTTTTTAAAATAAAAGAAAACTTTTCTAAAATGAATATTTGTAATTGCTATAAAATGAATGTTTTACCTTTTTAAGGAAAAATGACCTTTCAATTCTGGACTATTTGAGTCTAATTTTAATACATACCAATAATCAGTTGCAGGTAATGGTTTTTTGTTAAAAGTACCGTCCCAACTATGATTGAAATGATTGAGATGTGTGATTAATTTTCCGTAACGGTCAAAAAGAGAAACTTCAGCCAAGGGATAATCAACCAATCCTTTTACTTCCCAGACATCATTAAAACCATCATTATTTGGAGTGAAGTATTTAGGTATAATTATAACGACAAAAGGCTCGTTGTCATTTTTACATTGTATAATATCTCGAACATAAGCGGTTTGTAATCCGCTTGGAGCATTGGTGAAAATATTGGAGCTTTGGTAGTAAATTTTATCTATTGAGTATTCAAAATAATCTTCGCTTTTTAGCAGTTCTATGGTAACGGTTGTTTCGTCAACTTTTACATTCTTTATTTCAGGTTTGTTATATTCAAATACAGTAATTGTTTTTTTGCTAGTGCAATTTTCTGGTGTTGGACTGGTTACATCAACGGTATAAATTCCTGTTGTTGTGGCTTTAATTGTTTGCGAGGTTTCGCCAGTTGACCATAGGTAGGTCATATTGGGAATAGATGCGTCCAAATCAACAGAATTAGGTATGCATATAGGTACTTGCTGATCTGTTACTGAAGGAAGTGTATAAACAAGTAAGTCAATAGGGATTTTATCATTGTTGGTACAGCCGTTGTTTATTGCTTCTGCATAATAGATTGTATTTGTACTAATGGTAGAAGTGGTATAGGATAATCCAGTGCTTATAATTGCCCCCCCTATTTCAGAATACCAATTTATGGTTCCAACAGATGGTGTCGCTGTTAAAGTGAATAATCCAGGTCCGCAATTGGTTACGGGAGAGTTTGTGTCTGTGACTGTGATTATTGGGGTGGTGCTTATTTTGGCTTCTACTGCAGTTCTATTGCTAGTGCAACTGGCAGTTTCAACATAATAAGTGGTTGTTGTATTTATATTTGGAGTTGTAAAATTGGGACCAGTTCCTATAGAGTTGCTAGCACTTACTGTATCATACCAATTGATAGTTCCAACTGTAGCAGTAGCTTGTAGCGTAACAGTACCTGCATCGCATCTTGATGCTGGTGTTGTACTTGTTATGGATGCGATAGTCAAAGTTGTACTGGCAGAAAGTTGTAAAACAGGATCTCCAGGAGTTCCTCCATATTCTACTATGTATCCTTTGGGTTGGTAATTACCACTGATATCCCCTGTATTAGATAAATCATTCCAAGAACCAGCTATGCCTACTCCTGGTGCAGTGATATGGGCATAATCTTCATTTCCAGCTTGATTAGGTTCCCCTGAATTCCAAAAAGCAAAATTAGGAGTTGAGCCATTCGAAGCCCCATTCCAAAAAACAGTACCTGTTTCTGGGCCAGTTACCCATTTCCAAACACCCTCTGTTTCATCATCTGTGCCACCAATCCATCCGGCTCCTGGGGCTTGTTTTCCTGCTAATTGTGCTTCGTCTGCAGCTGTTAGAGTGGCTAGATAGCCTTTCATTCCATAATAGGTTTTGATTTCTGCAGCGTCTCTGGCTTTGGTCCAAGTAATGCCTAAGTTAGGTACATATTCGTAATAATGACCATTCCGAGGCAAATAATTGGCTTGTCCTATACTGATTGAAAATTTCCTAATCCCTGAAGGCGTGGTCGTAGAGTTGCTAAACTGAACATCTTTTATGGCGTTTTCAAAGTCGGTGTAGGTTACTTGTTGTCCTGGTGTGAGGCTTCTTAATGTTAATTTTCCTTCACTGACATTCCAGCTACTTGTAATTGTTGTATGAGATAAAGGGTTGTTAAGGGATAATTTGTCTTGGCCATTGACATAGCCCGATGAAATCTGAATGTAAATGGCATCAGCACCTGTACCGTCAGTATCTGTAATAGAAATGGAGGTTACGATGTTGGTGCTTGTTAAAGGGCAATAAGAACTATTTCCCGTCGCGGTAATAACGGGAGCGGCATCGGCAAGAGAATGATCTGGTTTGTTTAGGTTTGTTAATGAGGTTTTTAATCCTTTTTTTGGAGGATTAAGGGTAAGGTTAGCATAACCAAAATTAGTAATTGAAAATGCAAAAAGGAATAGTATGTTGATGTGGAGTCTTATTTTCATTTTATAAAAATAGGCTTTTAAATCAAAATGCAAAAGTTTGTTTAGAAGTTTGTTATATAAAAATAAGAGCAACTACAAATTGGCTTTTAATTGTTAAATTGTTTGAATAAATCCCAAACCACAATTCCTGCACTTACCGAAATATTCAAAGAATGTTTAGTTCCCAATTGTGGAATTTCGATGCATCCGTCGCATAAAGCTACAGCTTCCTGTGCCACTCCATAAACTTCATTTCCGAAGATTAAAGCATATTTTTGATTCTTGTCTACTTTGAAATCTTGAAGAAAAACAGAACTTTCTACTTGTTCAATGGCAAGGGTAATGATGTTTTCTGCTTTTAAATTTGTAATAACTTCAAGTACATTTTCGTGATGTTCCCAAGTTACGGTTTCGGTTGCGCCAAGAGCGGTTTTGTGAATTTCCTTGTTTGGGGGAGTGGCAGTGATACCACATAAAATTATTTTTTCGATCAAAAAAGCATCGGCAGTTCTGAAAACTGATCCTATGTTGTGTAAACTGCGAATATCGTCCAAAATTAAAATCAAGGGTGTTTTTTCGGATTTTTTAAAATCGTCAATTGATTTTCTCTCTAGTTCGCTGTTTTCAAGTTTTCTCATTGTTGGGTAATTGTTTTTATAAAAAAAGCTTCCTAAAATCAGGAAGCCTTTTTTTATTTGATAAAAAAGTAATGTTAGCTTTTTGTTGCAGCAGGTGCAGCATTTGGTAAAACAGTCCCTTTAATAGTAAGAGTTTTTGTTGGTTGTCCTTCAGCATTTGAAGTTACAGTTACAGTTTTTGTAAATGGACCTACTCTGTCAGTAGCGTATTTTACTCCAATAACTCCTTTAGCTCCTGGAGCAATAGGTTCTTTTGGTGTTGTTGGTACAGTACATCCACAAGATCCTTGAGTGTTTGTGATGATTAATGGTTTGTTGCCATTATTAGTAAAAACAAATTGACGATTACCATCAGCATTGTGCGCTACGGTTCCATAATCAATAGTTTCATTTTCAAAAACCATCCCTGCTCCATTTACTTTTGGTAATGCAGCTGTAGTAGTTGCTTTTTTTGTTTTTTTAGAAGTCTCTTGAGCGTTAGAAATCGTTGTTCCTAAAACAGTTAGCATTGCTAGTAAAAATATTTTTTTCATAGTTTCTTTAGAATTGATTTGCAAATTTATACAAATTAACAAAATTGTAATGTAAAATTTTCTTAAAACTAATTTAATTTTTTCTCACCATAGTTTTTTGCGGTATAAAATTATAAATTCGCTGAGTTTTTTATTCACTCAAATATAACAATTTTGGCAGCAAAAGATAAGATAGTTAAAGAGACTCCACTAATGAAACAATACAATGAAATCAAAAGGAAATATCCTGATGCTTGCTTGTTATTTCGTGTTGGGGATTTTTATGAAACTTTCGGAGAAGATGCCGTTCGGGCTTCAAAAATTTTAGGTATTACATTAACCAAAAGAGGTGCGGGTTCGGAAACGGAAACTGCACTTGCAGGCTTTCCACATCATTCGATTAATACCTATTTGCCTAAATTAGTCAAAGCAGGGCTTCGAGTGGCTATTTGTGATCAATTGGAAGATCCAAAAATGACAAAAACTATCGTTAAGCGAGGAGTTACAGAGCTGGTAACGCCGGGAGTTTCCATGAATGATGAGGTTTTGCACTCAAAAACGAATAATTTTTTGGCGGCAGTTTATTTTGCCAATAAAATGATTGGTGTTTCATTTTTGGATGTTTCTACTGGTGAATTTCTAACAGCTCAAGGTAATGCCGAATATATAGATAAACTACTTCAGAATTTCAACCCAAGTGAGGTTTTGGTTCCTAAAAATAATAAAAGCGAATTCCGAGAAATTTTCGGTGAGGATTTTCATAATTTCTATTTGGA
>DATEOV010000573.1:0-2106 GCA_035273645.1 Flavobacterium sp.
TTAGATTTGAATGTCTATGAAAAAGATTTGGAATCAATTTCTGTGGGGCAGACTATAGACTTTATTTTAACAAACCAAGGTAATAAGTCCATCAAAGGAAAAATATTTGGTATCAATAAATCCTTTTCAAACGAAAGCAAAACCGTTGCTGTTCACGCAAAAATCAATCCAGGCGATAGTAAAGATTTAATTTCTGGAATGTATGTTTCTGCTAATATCAATATTAAAAATGCAACCGTTCCTGCCCTACCCAAAGATGCTGTAATTAAAAATGGAGATAAATACTTTGTCTATATCCAAGAAGAACACGAAGAAAAAGCCACAGCTAAAAAAGCAGAAGCACACGAACACAAAGAGGGCGAAGCACATTCTGAAGAAGCTGTTGGCGAGGAAGAAGAACACAACGAAGTACATTTCAAAGCAATAGAAGTTGTACCAGGAACAACTGATTTGGGTTATACCGAAGTGAAATTTGTTGAAGCAATTCCTGCCGATGCAAAAATTGTGATTAAAGGAGCATTTTATTTACTTTCTGCTATGAAAGGTGGCGGAGAACACGAACATTAACAATTGATATTTAATAAATTAAAAAAATGAAGCTAAAATCAAACATTGACAAATTGGGAACAATTGGGCTTTTCATTACGGCACTATTTTCCCCTTGTTGTTTTCCATTATTTGCTTTCGGGGCATCAGCACTTGGACTTGGAAGTATCGAACTATTTGGAGGTTGGACAATGTGGATTTTTCAAGCGATGGTTTTAATTGCAATCGGAGGACTTTATATTTCTTACCGAAAACATCTTTGTTTGTATCCTTTGCTAATTGCTATTCCGAGTGGAATAGTAATATTCTTTGCTTATTATTTTAGCAAAATAGAAAATCCAACTTACTTAATTTATACCGGAATGTTTGGACTTCTTATTGCTACAATCGTAAATTATTACCAAAATAAACTTCACGGAAACTGCAAGACCTGCACAACCTATGAAGGAAAAACGGTTGAATTAAAATCAACTTTAACTTGCCCCAACTGCGGACACAAAAAAGAGGAATTAATGCCAACCGATGCTTGTCAGTTCTTTTACGAATGCGAAAAATGTAAAACAATACTCAAACCATTAGAGGGTGATTGTTGTGTTTATTGTAGCTACGGTTCCGTAAAATGTCCGCCAATACAAGCGGGAGATAATTGTTGTTAACATATTATATAAAAAAAATGAAACACCAACACAAATACGATGCAAACGGCAAACAGCTTTGTTGCACACAGGAAGAAAAAATAAATCACAAAACCGACAAACAATCAGGTTGTTCTACTCACAATGATTCAGAAAATCATTCTTATGATGGTCACAAACTGTAAAGAGAAGGAAATGTCTGCCGAAGATAAAAAACACGGTCATTCGCACGATGAAGAACACAAGCATTAAAAAGTATAATGTAAATGAGTACTATTTTCTGTACTCATTTGCATTATAAAAATTTTGATTAAAAAGACAGAAAAATGAAAAACAAAATAAATTTGTTGCAAATAACCAATTTAGTGGTGCTGTTTTTTTGCATAAACTTTACAAATGCCCAGAATTTAGACATTGATGTTTTAAGAAACATAAATCATAATAGAAACGAATCACTGGATCCAGCATTAAGAGGAATTACAAATAGTCTAGCTCCTATAAGTATTGGAACTCCAATTATTATGTACTCTGTCGGATTGATAATGAAAGATAGTACCGTCAAAAAGAAAGCTATTTTTATTGGAGAAGTCTTTTTGGCTTCAGGATTTATAACATTTGCTTTAAAAAAAACAGTAAATAGAGAACGACCATTTGTAACTTATCCAGATATTGAGCAAGTTACAACAGCAACCGGACCTTCTTTCCCATCAGGGCACGCTTCTTTAGCTTTTGCAACTGCCACTTCCTTGAGTATGGCGTATCCAAAATGGTACATTATTGCTCCTTCGTTTGCGTGGGCAAGTGCAGTAAGCTATTCTCGTATGGTATTGGGTGTTCATTATCCAAGTGACGTGTTAGCTGGCGCAATCATAGGAAGCGGATCAGCTTATCTTTCCTATAAATTTAATAAATGGGTTAATAAAAA
>DATEOV010000574.1:0-9791 GCA_035273645.1 Flavobacterium sp.
TACTCTCTCCAACAAATAAGTTGTGTTGTGTACGCATATAGTAAACAATATCATTAGTGAAAACGTCTCCTGCGATTTTTACAGATTTATCGCAAACGATTCCTCCTAAAGCAATAACGGCGATTTCTGTTGTCCCTCCTCCGATGTCAACAATCATGTTTCCTTTTGGTTGCATAATATCAACTCCGATACCGATAGCTGCTGCCATTGGTTCGTGAATCAAATAAACCTCTTTTCCGTTTACTCTCTCACAAGACTCTTTCACCGCACGCATCTCCACTTCGGTAATTCCAGAAGGGATACAAACTACCATACGTAAAGCAGGAGTGAATAATCTCTTCTTTAAAGCCGGAATACTTTTGATAAACATACTGATCATCTTTTCAGATGCATCAAAATCAGCAATTACACCATCTTTTAAAGGCCTGATTGTTTTAATATTTTCATGCGTCTTACCTTGCATCATATTGGCTTCTTTACCAACTGCAATAATTTTGCCTGATATTCTATCACGCGCAACTATAGACGGACTGTCAATTACGACTTTGTCATTGTGAATGATTAAAGTGTTTGCTGTACCAAGGTCTATCGCAATATCCTCGGTCATGAAATCAAAAAATCCCATATGCCTTTTAGGGGTTAAAAAGTTATAAATAAATTACGCACAAAGTTAAACAAATTAATGTTTAAAATGACGCGTTCCTGTAAATACCATTGCAAGATTATTTTCATTGCAATAATTAATACTCAATTCGTCTTTGATTGATCCTCCTGGTTGAATCACGGCTGTTATTCCAGCTTTCTTTGCTATTTCAACGCAATCTGGGAATGGGAAAAAAGCATCGCTTGCCATAGAAGCACCTTCTAAACTAAATCCAAAAACTTTTGCTTTTTCAATAGCTTGCAATAATGCATCTACTCTTGATGTTTGTCCTGTTCCCGAAGAGATTAAAGTACCGTTTTTAGCGAAGACAATCGTATTTGATTTAGTATTCTTACATACTTTAGAAGCAAAAATCAAATCTTCAATTTCTTGCTCCGTAGGTGCTGTTGCTGTAACGGTTTTTAAGTCTGCTTTAGTATCAGTGATGTTATTTCTTTCTTGAATTAATAACCCATTCAAACACGTTCTCACTTGTTTTTGAGGCAATTCGACATCATTTTGAATTAAAATAATTCTATTTTTCTTTTCTTGTAAAATAGCAATTGCTTCTGCATCATAAGATGGAGCGATTACAACTTCACAGAATAATTTATTGATTTCATTGGCAGTAGCCACATCAATTGTCGTATTAGCAATCAACACACCTCCAAAAGCAGAAGTAGGATCACAAGCCAATGCAACATTATAAGCCTCAGAAATAGTATCTCTTGTAGCTAATCCACAAGCATTGTTATGTTTTAAAATTGCAAATGTTGGGCCGTCAGTTTTGAATTCGTGAATTAAGTTTACTGCAGCGTCAACATCCAATAAATTGTTATATGACAATTCTTTACCGTGAACTTTGGTGAACATAGCCTCGAAATCTCCAAAGAAAAATCCTTTTTGGTGTGGATTTTCTCCATATCTCAATACTTGCCCGTTTTCTATACTAGCTTTATAGATAGTTTCGTCAGTATTGAAATAATTAAAGATAGCTCCATCGTAATGAGAAGAAACATGAAAAGCTTTGGTAGCCAATAATTTTCTGTCTGCCAATGTTGTACCTCCATTTTGAGCAGTAATCATGTCCAAAAACAGACTATATTGATCCATAGAAGGAACGATTACGGTATCTTTAAAGTTTTTTGCAGCAGCGCGAATCAATGAAATACCACCAATATCTATTTTTTCAATAATATCTTCTTCACTTGCTCCTGAAGCAACTGTTTTTTCAAATGGGTATAAATCAACAATTACCAAATCAAGCTGCGGGATATTGTATTCCTGCATTTGCTGTACATCACTTTCATTATCTTGACGGTTTAAGATTCCACCAAAAACCTTAGGATGCAATGTTTTAACTCTTCCACCTAAAATAGAAGGATAAGAAGTTACATCTTCAACAGGAATAACAGGGATTCCTAAATTTTTAATGAATTCCTCAGTTCCTCCTGTAGAATAAAAAATTACATTTTGCTCGTGCAGTTTTCTTACAATTGGTTCAAGACCTTCTTTTGAAAAGACCGAAATTAATGCTGATTGGATTGTTTTTGTTGTGTTCATTGAGTAGTTATGATTATAAAGTGCAAAAATAGTTTTTTTTGATAATATAATTCAATAAAAAATATGTAACAATGTCTTAAAATAACATACCAATTGTTAAATGTATTTTTTTTAGGTTTTTGCAATAAAAAGATAGAATTTTACACTAATACAAATTCAAAAAACATGCTAGTTTACCTACGATTATTAAAAGAGAGTTTTGGTTTTGCCATGAATGCTTTACGCAGTAATAAATTAAGAACACTACTTTCTCTATTGGGGGTTACTATTGGTATATTTTCCATAATAGCAGTACTTGCGGCAGTTGATTCTTTGGACAGAAAAATTTCAAAAGAGTTAAGCAGTCTGGATAAAAACACTATTTATTTATTGAAATTTTCTTTCGGCCCTTCGGATATACCACAATGGAAAAGAGAACAATTCCCCAATGTAAAATACACTGAATATGTCTATCTAAAAAACGCAATGACTCACACAGAACAGATAGGATACCAAATATTCACCCGAAGTGAAACTATAAAATACGAATCCAACACGGTGAGTGATGTAAATATTGTCCCTGTTTCTTATGAGTTTATAGATATTCAGGGATTGGAATTTGAAAAAGGAAGATTTTATAATGAATCTGAAGCCAACTCAGGAACTCCGGTAATTGTAATAGGTAATGATATTGCAAAATCACTTTTTAATGACTCTGATCCCATAGGGAAGAATGTGAGATTGTATGGCCAACGATTTACCGTTATAGGTGTATTAAAAAAAGAAGGCTCTTCACTTGGCGATAGTAATGACACTGCCGCTTTCATTCCTGTTAATTTTGTTCGTAGGCTATATGGCGATAACAATCCAAATTTAACGAATGTAATCATATTCAAACCCGAAAATGGAGTGGATATGGAAGAGTATAAAAGTGAGATAACACAAAAACTAAGAAATTTTAGAGGACTGAAAGCTGGGGAAATTGACAATTTTTTCATTAATGTTTTTGGCGGATTTCTCGATCTTATCAATGGTATAATAAGTTCTTTACGCTTAGGAGGTATTTTTATAAGCTTTTTTTCCTTTCTCGTTGGAGGTTTTGGAGTTGCTAATATCATGTTTGTTTCCGTAAAAGAGCGAACCAATTTAATAGGAATTCAAAAATCATTGGGAGCAAAAAACAGATTTATATTATTTCAGTTTTTATTTGAAGCCATTATTCTTTGTGTGATTGGAGGTACGATTGGCCTAGCAATAGTTTGGTTATTATCAATATTATTAACTAATTTATTAGATTTTGAATTTGTTTTAAGCTTTTGGAATATCTTAATCGGCTCAGGATTATCAATTATTGTTGGAATAATTTCAGGAATTCTTCCAGCTATTAGCGCATCCAAACTAGACCCTGTGGAAGCAATTAGAACAGGAATGTAGTATGTTGTCTTTTCGTTATTTAATTGTAAATTTTGAAGACTAGAAATAATTAGGTATTTTTGGTAAGCAGACCTATTTAAAAAATAAATAAATGAGCTTTATCCTAAAACCTGTTGATACTGTTGAGTCTATTACTAGAGAAGATTTTAAAAAAAATTATTTAGACAAAAGAAAACCATTAATTATAAAAGGACTAACTAAGGATTGGCCTGCAAGAGAAAAATGGTCAACCGATTATTTCAAGCAAATTGCGGGAGATATTGAAGTAAAACTAGTGGATAATTCCAAAGCAGATCCAACTAAAGTAATTAATGCTTCTATTGCCAGTATGAAATTTGGCGAATATCTGGATTTAATAAAAAGAGAACCTACAGATCTGCGTATTTTTTTCTTTAACTTATTCAAACACAAACCCGACTTAGTCAATGATATAAAAGTTCCAAAAGATTTAATGGGTGGATTTATCGAAAGTATGCCTGCCATGTTTTTTGGAGGCTCCAGGGCTATCACCTTTTTACATTATGACATCGACTTACCTCATCTTTTCCACACTCATTTTGGAGGAAGAAAACACATTATATTATTTGACAATAAATGGAAAAAAAGGCTTTATTGTATTCCAAATACCACTTATGCCTTAGAAGATTATGATGTTGCCAATCCAGATTTCGAAAAATTCCCCGCATTAAAAGGAGTTGAAGGTTATGAAGTTTTTCTAGAACACGGCGACACTTTATTTATGCCAACAGGGATGTGGCACTGGATGCGTTATATAGATGGTTCTTTCTCACTAACGCTTCGTGCATGGGATCAATCTATTACTCGCAAAATGTCAAGTGTTTGGAGTCTATTCATGCATGGTGCTGTAGACAGCGCCATAAAAGTAACCTTCAAAGGACGTTATGCAAAATGGCGAGAAAAACTGGTTTTTAAAATAGCCGAAAAAGAACTAAAAAAAAACAGACCAAAAATTTAATTATATAAAAAAATCCCGATTGCTCGGGATTTTTTATTTATCTAATTTCATTATTTTGAATCAAATCGATGTATAAGTTAATCTTATCTTTCAATTCTTTTCTAGGCGTAATAAAATCTAAGAAACCATGTTCTAGAAGAAACTCGGCAGTTTGAAATCCTTCAGGTAAATCTTTACCTGTTGTATCTCTTACCACACGTGGACCAGCAAAACCAATTAAGGCACCGGGCTCAGATATATTGATATCTCCCAACATTGCATAAGAAGCAGTTGTCCCTCCAGTAGTTGGATCAGTACAAAGTGAAATATAAGGTAATTTAGCTTCAGCTAGTTGTGCCAATTTTACAGATGTTTTTGCCAATTGCATTAAAGAATAAGCAGCTTCCATCATTCTGGCACCACCAGATTTTGAAATCATTACAAAAGGCAATCTATTCTTGATCGCGTGATCAATTCCTCTTGCAATTTTCTCTCCAACAACCGCCCCCATAGACCCACCGATAAAGGCAAAATCCATACAGCAAATTACTAATTCTCTCCCTTTGGATTTTCCAACTCCAGTACGCACTGCATCTTTAAGCTGGGTTTTATCCATAACTTCTTTTAATCGATCTGCATATTTCTTGGTATCAACAAAATGCAATGGATCTTTAGAAGTCATATTTTTATCTAATTCAACAAACTCATTGTTGTCAAATAAAATATCAAAATAGGCTTCACTCCCAATTCTAACATGGAAACCATCTTCGGGACTTACAAATAGATTACGAGCTAATTCTTCAGCGTCAATAATTTTCCCTGTAGGTGATTTGTACCAAAGCCCTTTTGGAATATCCATTTTGTCTTCAGTAGCCGTAGTGATTCCTTTTTCTTTTCTTTTAAACCAAGCCATTTTTTATTATTTTAGATCAAAATTTAAGGTTTTAGATTTCGAATTGAAATCTAAAACCTTAAATGTAAAATTATAGTGTATTCACATTATTTAAATCAGCAAATGCTTGCTCAAGTCTTGTATTGAAAGTTACTTCACCTTCACGCAACCATTTTCTTGGATCGTAGAATTTTTTGTTCGGAGCATCAGTACCAGTTGGGTTACCAATTTGAGTTCTAAGGTAATCAATATTGTTTACCATAAAATCACGAATACCTTCAGTAAATGCAAATTGCAAATCAGTATCAATGTTCATTTTTACAACTCCGTAGCTAATTCCTTCTCTAATTTCTTCCAATGTAGAACCAGATCCACCGTGGAAAACAAAATCAACAGGATTGTTACCTGTTTTAAATTTCTCTTGAACGTAATCTTGAGAATTTTTTAAGATTTTTGGAGTCAATTTTACGTTTCCTGGTTTGTAAACACCATGAACGTTTCCAAAAGCAGCAGCAATTGTAAATCTTGGGCTAACTTTTGATAATTCTTCGTAAGCGAAAGCAACTTCTTCCGGTTGAGTATATAATTTTGAGCTATCAACATCAGAGTTGTCTACACCGTCTTCTTCACCACCAGTGATTCCAAGTTCGATTTCTAGGGTCATCCCCATTTTGCTCATTCTTTCTAAATAACCTTTACAGATTTCGATGTTTTCTTCGATTGGCTCTTCAGATAAATCAATCATGTGAGAAGAGAACAATGGTTTTCCAGTTGCTGCAAAATGCTCTTCTGAAGCATCCAACAATCCATCAATCCAAGGTAATAATTTTTTAGCACAGTGGTCAGTATGCAAAATAACTGCTGCTCCGTAAGCTTCTGCTAATGTATGAATGTGTTTTGCTCCAGCAATACCACCTGCGATAGCGGCTTTTTCTCCAGCATTAGAAAGTCCTTTTCCAGCATTAAATTGTGCTCCACCATTTGAAAATTGAATAATAACTGGTGCGTTTAATTTAGCTGCAGTTTCTAATACTCCATTAATTGTGTCTGATCCAACAACGTTTACAGCAGGAAGTGCAAATCCTTTTTCTTTTGCGTAATTGAAAATCTCTTGTACTTGATCTCCTGTAGCCACTCCGGGTTTGATATTGTGTGCCATTGTAATTTTTCTTTTAATTGTTTTTTTTAGTTTTTAGATTATAATTTGCAAAAATAAGAATTAATTAGCACTTAGAAAGGGTAATTGATACCAAAATTAAATACTGAATTTGCAAAATTATATTGCGTGAACCATCTTTCGCCTATTTCTAAGGCAGGATTGTATGTTTTGAATCCCATATCGACTCTAACCGCAAAAAAACCTAAATCATAACGGATACCAAATCCAGTACCTAAAGCTATTTCTTTTAAATCTTCTATGGAATTGAATTTCGCAGGTTCATAATTTACTACATCCAAAACATTCCAAATATTTCCGGCATCAGCAAAAAGAGCTCCATTCCATTTTCCAGCAATTAGAAATCGGTACTCTCCACTGATTGCTATTTTCATGTTGGCTTCATTAAAGTCATTAGAAAAAGAACTACTCCCTGGCCCCAAATTATAAGGCTGCCAAGCTCTATTATCATTTGCCCCACCTGCATAATAACTCTTTGAAAAAGGAATAGAATTGGAGTTTCCATAAGGAATAGCAATACCAAAAAAGGCCCTCATCGCAAAAACATTTGCCTTATTTACATTCCAATGCTTGATAAAATCAAATTCCGTTTTTATATATTCCGAATATTCCAAATTAAAAATTTCATAATTCCCATATTCGTTTTTAGGAACATTGCTAACATTTGAAATCAAAGACAGTAAAGTTCCTGCAGATTCAATTTTCGTCCTAAATGTATAAAAGTCATTATCTTGTAAATCTTTCTTACTCGTTTTGGTAAAATTAAAATTGGTTGCCAAAATGAAATCATTATCCGTAAGCCTTATTCTTTGTTGCTCAATATTACTTACATCTTGGTATTCCTGATCATCTGGTCGCAAAACTGTTTGTAGTGTTAAAACTTCTTTTGTAAATTCAGTGGTCCCGCTTTCAATAATTAAATCATTGTTTACATCAACATTATCAGGATTAGTGTTATATGTTTTCCCAATATTATTTAAAGCATCATAGGAACTATTATAAACATTAAAATAATTTTCAGGATTTAGATTACGGACATACTGAAAATTCAATAGGTCGAATCTCGTAGTAGTGTTCTTTTTAGGTGTCCAGTTATAAGAAAGCGATCCTGTAAAATTTTCTTTATCCAATCCAATATTAGTTTGTTTAGAAAGACCTAGACTAAATACCGTAGACGGTATCATACTCTTAGGAATTATTTTTTCCGTTTTAATGGGAAACAGAATGCGTGGAAAGTTTAGTTTCGCATTTAAACCATATTCTGATACATTGAAAAAACTATCATTTGAATCAGCAATATCATTTGAAGCACCTATATTTCCTCTTGCCGAAAGCTCTAAGGTCTCTGCCCCATTAAAAACGTTTCGAATTGTTTCCGTAATACTACCTGTAATACCAAAATCTTCTATATTCGAATGAGTAACATCCAAAGTATAGCCAAAACTGTATTTTTTACGTGGAGTTAAATAAATTTTAGCAATTAAGGATTGACCCAATGTGTCTTTAGGATCAACCTGATATTGAATGGTTGGATAATTAAACACCTTTAGATTGTTCAAATACCGAGTAGTCAAAACAGTTTTGTTATCATTAAAAAGACTTCCCTTGGTTAAGAAAACAGCATCTGTTATAGCATGTGGACGGTATTTTATTTTTTCATAACCATACAAATTCATGTTATTATAGGTCACACTGTCTTTAATTGCCAAATTATGTCTGTCAGTCTTATAATCGGTGTAGATTTTAATCTCGCTAATTTTATACAATTTAAATGGTTCTGTCTTGGTTGAATCATTTTCCTGATAGGAATAATCTCCAACATTCAAGGTTACGCTAGCTTTGTCTTTTTTATTTATTGTATCAATATCAAAAGTCACATAATTAGCCTGAAAACGGTAGGCTCCGTGGTTTCTAAAAAGAGTAGTTAAGCGATTCTTTTCACTTTCGAAATCTTCGGTTTTATATTGTTTCCCTGGAACGATAAGTGATTTTGAAGTTTTACAAATAGAATCTAAAGCAGGTGTTTGAATTGCCGTTCTTAAAGAATCAATAAAATATGGGTTCCCAGTTGTTAAATTGTACTTTAATTGGGCACTTTTAGGAGCCAATGAGTCCCGCTTATAGGTGACATCTACGTCAAAATAACCATTATTAAAATAATAACTTTTAAGTCGTGTAAGTGATTTTTTAGCTTTTATAGTATCCAAAATTACAGGTGCCTCCCCTGTTTCTTTTAAAAAATTATGTATTCCAAGATACCAAAATGATTTACGAAGCCCTTCAATTTGTTTTGCCGAAAGCCATCTAACTTCCCTATCGTATTTCTTTTTATTGTTTAAATATTTTAAATTAAATGTAGAATCAGGATTTGGGTTGGCCAAATTATATAAATTCAGCAGAAAGCGATATCCTACTATAGGTACTTTACTGTTTGGTTGCTGATACAATTGATCATATATGGTTTGATTCTTGAGTAATTTGCCATTTTCAAAGATTTCGTTTTTGACAAGAAGCTGTTTTCTAGCAGGAACCCTCTTTTCTGAATTACAAGCATAGAAAAGAGCACTAATTAGGATAAATAATGATATTTTTGCAAGATTATTTTTCTTCTCAAAAAGTATGGATTGCCCAAGATACCCAGCAAACCGCTTTTTTATTTTAAAGGAAGAAAAAAATTTATTCATGAGGGGACTCGTATTATAGAATATTTAATTCAAAAGTACATTTTTTTATGCTTAGTAAAAACCAAACAAAGCTTATATCTAGTTTGCAACAAAAAAAACATCGTTTTGCAAATCAATTGTTTTTTGCAGAGGGTGTAAAAGTAATTCAAGAATTAGTAAAATCAAATTTTGAATTAGAACATCTTTACACAACCAATGAAGACTTTAATGATATTGCCTCTCAAAAAAGAAGCATTATTTCAGAAAATGAATTAAATAAAATTAGCGCTTTATCCACACCGAATACTTGTTTAGCAGTATTCAAAATTCCTCAAGAAAGCAAAATCATTGAATCCGGACTTGTTGTTGCCCTTGACTCTATCCGCGATCCTGGTAATTTAGGCACTATTCTGAGACTATGTGATTGGTTTGGAATCCAGCAACTGATATGCTCAAAAGAGACGGTTGACATTTATAATCCTAAA
>DATEOV010000575.1:0-3026 GCA_035273645.1 Flavobacterium sp.
AAATTGTTTGATGTCAGTATAGGAAATGGTTTTATATCTTTTTGCCAATAAAACATATTGCTCGGTCATATTGGTTCGCAATATTCCAGCATCATCTGTACTAATAACAATTGGTACTCCAAATTCTTTGTACAATAAAATAGGATGACGGTTTTCTTTTACTTTTAAAATGAACTCATTACTGGTAAGATTAATTTCAATCGGAATGTTATTCTTCGCCATATAGCGCATTAAATCATAGCTCTTTTCTTCGTATGCCATATCAACTCCATGTCCAATTCTATTGGCACCAGCGGTATAAACAGCAGCATTGATATGCCAAGACAATTCTTCGGGACGAACTAATCCCAGGGTGAGCTCACCGGCGTGCATCGAGTATTTTACTTTTGGAAAACGAGTATGACAATATTTGAACATAACCATGTGTAACCAATAATCTTTCATGGATGTTTCGCCATCTTCGGGAGAAACGATATTGACACCCGCCATCAACGGACTGCTGTCAGCCGAGATAAAAGCAACCATTAAATTTTTGAACAAATCAACCGGTTCCATGAAACGCAAAACAAAATTTTGATAGCGCATCGTGAATTGGTTGTTGTCTGTTTTTAGCTCTTTGTGCATTTTGGCAACAAAATTTGTATTGAAATCGGTGGCGTATTTTTTGGCTTCTTTTTGATTGAAAATGTTATACAAGGAATCCAAAGATTGCATAACGGCTTTTTCGTTTTTGCTTGCCGCAAATTTTCTTAAATTAGTATTGAATTTTGCCAAATCATCTGTTTTTATCGCACAGGGAATAGTAGATAATTGGGTTTCGATGTAGCTTACATTTTCTTTGATAGCCCTGTTTTTTAGTTCCAATAAACCGGCTTCAAAATTGTTTTTTATGGCAGGTTCAAACTTCATAAAGGATTCAAAAAATAATTTATCCGAAGGGTAATCAACATTATTATAATCTTTGACAGACCATTTATGCATTATTTTTTGCTTGTAGTCATCCAATTCGCCATTTTTTTGTAAAGTTGAAAATAAAACCCAGTCAGCACCTGACTGTTTTTCTTGGCTTACAGTCATTGTTTGAGTGTTGAGATAAAAATCTTCAGCAATGGCGTGAGCTAATAATGGTTCTGCATAAATCGAACCGGAATAATGATGGTGTAAATCGCCACCTTTTGGCATTTGAGCAAAGAAAGCTGTGAGTTCAACTTCATTATCTCTGATTTTTTCAAAATATTGATTGGCAGATTGTGCAAAACCTACTTGGAATAGGGTATAAAAAAGGAAGGTGAAAAATATCTTCATTGTATAAATTTCATTCAAATATAAAAAATAAATAGAAATTTATTTCATCTCATTTAAATAAAAGTTTCATCATTGCTTTCGGTATAATCTAAATCTACATGAAAAGTTTCCTTTAACTTCCATAGTGCCAATAGGGAAACTATTGATAATAAGGAGCCAACAATCATTCCTGATTTGAGAATATCACCATCAAAAAGACGATCACGGAAAAAACTATAGATCAAAATAATTAGCGGAAGCGAACCCCTAACAAAATTGGGAACTGTTGTCGTTACTGTAGCTCTGATATTTGTTCCAAATTGCTCGGCTGCAATGGTTACGAACAAAACCCAATAGCCGACAGAAACCCCCATTGCAAAACAAAGCAAATAGAAAGTTGAAACAGAAATTTCGTAAGCATTCAAATAGACAAAAACCATAATTAGGTTGGAAATTAAAAACAGGCACATGATTTTTTTTCGGCTTTTTACCCATTGGCTTAATAATCCACTAGCGATGTCTCCAAAAACCAAACCGCTATAGCAAAAGGCAATTGCTTTACCAGCAGCAATGGTTTCGGCTTGTTGAACGCCAAGAGCATTTGCAAATTCGGGTGAAAAAGTAATCAAAACGCCTACCAAAAACCAAAGTGGAATTCCAATAAGTATGCATTGAAGGTATTTTGAAAACCTTTTTGAGTTGGTAAACAAAGAGAGAAAATCTCCTTTTTTTTCGTCGCTTTGCTGTATTTGCTTGAACATTCCGGACTCGGTAATGCTGATTCTTAAAAATAATAACAAGATACCAAGACCACCTCCTGCATAATAGCATAGGCGCCAATCTTGGAAAAATTGATAGACCAAATAAGCGGCAACTGCTCCCGAAACGCCAACGGAAGCTACAATCATAGTTCCGTAGCCGCGTTTTTCTTTTGGTAGAGATTCAGCAACCAGAGTGATTCCTGCTCCCAATTCTCCTGCAAGTCCAATTCCTGCAATCAATCTCCAAAACGCATATCCATCAACGGTGGTCACCATTCCGTTGGCAATATTTGCCACCGAATACAGTAAAATGGAACCAAATAAAACGGATATTCGTCCCTTTTTATCTCCTAAAACACCCCATAGAATACCACCGAAAAGCATACCGAACATTTGCATACTGATAAGATATTCTCCTTGGTTCCGAACTGCATCTCCTGTTATTCCTAGATCTTTTAGACTATCGGTACGAACAATTCCAAAAAGTAATAAATCATAAATGTCAACAAAATAACCAAGAGCGGCTACAATCACCGCGGCATTGAGTATTGATTTCGAATTTTGTGTTGTTGATGGAGAAATGTTATTCATTAAGATTTGGTCTTTTGTGGTTTCATTAATAAATCGGTTTGTTGATCAGTGCCTAAATTGGAAATATGTTTGTCGAATGTGACAAAACGATTTTTGGTATAGAATTTTAAAGCTCAGTGGTTTTCTTTCCAAACGTTCAGCCAAATATAATGGACTTGGTGTTGTTTTGCAACTTTTAGAAATTGATATAGTATTAGTTGTCTTTTGAAAGAACATCTCAAAACTAATTTTTGAGAATTTTGAATTGAAAGTTTACTTTATCTTATTCGAGGTTTAATAGATAAATTTGGATCCAATTCTAGAAGAAAAATGAGTGTTAAATACTTTTGATTTATTTGAATATTTTTTTGACAATGTTTCTTTTTTCTCTCAAATAGCATTGATATTTAT
>DATEOV010000576.1:0-4244 GCA_035273645.1 Flavobacterium sp.
GTTAGCTTTTTCTTTTAGGGAATAAAAAATAGGTAAATAATTACAAATAGCAAAATATCTTCCTGTTTTATGTGGTTTTATGCTTCTTTTTTACTCATCTAAAAATAGTTGTAATTCTTTTATTTTGAGCTTTTCTTGTGAGTTATTTTTTCTAAAATACTGTTAGTGGCTCCTTTGTTTTTTTGTACAAAAGTGCTACAAATTTCACCTTTTTGATGTCTTATATCAGTGTTTTGAATTAAGGTTGAAATGGCTATTTCGAGTTCTTTGGAATTGTTTATTGAAATGCAACCTCCAATTTTTACTAAATTGACAGCTTCTTCAAAATGAGAATAATTTGGACCGATTACTATAGGAATTCCAAAAGTAGCTGGTTCCAATAAGTTGTGCACTCCTGGATTTCCAAAACCACCACCTACATAGGCAATGTTTGCATAACTGTAAATTCTTGTCAGTATGCCAATAGTGTCAACTATAAATACTTCAAATTGAGATAAATCTTTATTTTCTTTTTCTGAAAACAGCATTGTTTTTTTAGTGATGCTGTTTTGCAGTTGTTTGATTTGTTCAGGTTTTATATTGTGGGGTGCGATAATGAATTTGACATCGTGAGCGCATGAGTTGATGTATTCTGAAATTATTGTTTCGTCTTTAGGCCAAGAACTTCCTATTACGATTGTTGTTTTGTTGTTTTTAAATTGGTCTATAAAGTCCAAAGTGTTGTTTTTTTCTAAGATTGCAACAACTCTGTCAAATCGAGTGTCGCCAGAAACAATGACGTTTGTTTTTCCTAACTGGGTGATAAGTTTTTTTGAGTTCTCATTTTGTACAAAGAAATAGGTAAATGTGTCTAATGCTTTTCTGTAAAAGCCACCGTACCATTTGAAGAATAATTGCTTTTCTCTAAAAATACCCGAAATCAAATAAGTTGGAATGTTTTGCTTTTGCAATTGGTCTAAATAATTAATCCAAAATTCATATTTAATGAAGAATACAAAGTCTGGATGTACCAATTCTAAAAAGCGTTTTGCATTTTTTGGGGTGTCCAAAGGTAGATAAACCGTTGCGTCGGCAACAGTATTGTTTTTTCGAACTTCATAACCTGAAGGAGAAAAAAAGGTAACCACAATTTTATGGGTTGGGTACTTTTCTTTGATTTTTTCAATGACTGGAAGCCCTTGCTCATATTCGCCTAAAGACGCAGCATGAAACCAAATGGTTTGATCATTAACTGATAATTTTTGTTCCAAAATTGTAAAAACATCTTTCCTGCCATCAACGAAAAGTTTCATTTTAGGGCTAAAAAGCGCAATGATTTTTAATAAAAATTGGGTGAATTGAATAGTTGAATTATAAAGAAAATGCATCGGTAATTTTTTTGTAAAAATACATTTTCTTTGTGTTATTTTCTTTCTTAATAAATGTTTAAATTATGGTTGTTTGGAACCCACTTTTTATTTCTTCGGAAAAATATTTTTTATTGTGGGTTTGATTGGTTTGAACTCATTAAATAACTATTTTTGTTGTGCTTGTTTGGGGTGGTTAAATTGCAGTGAAATTTGACCTTAAAGCAAGTTTACTTCTATTAATTGTTCCTGTGAAAGGCATAGGATGCTAAAAAAGAATACATGAAAAAAATACAAATGGTTGACTTAAAAAGTCAATACGATAAAATCGCAGCAACTGTAAATGCTTCGATTCAAGAAGTTTTGGATACCAATACTTATATTAATGGGCCACAGGTTCATGCATTTCAAAAATCATTAGAAGAATATTTAGATGTTAAGCATGTAATTCCTTGTGCTAACGGAACCGATGCCTTGCAAATCGCAATGATGGGATTGGGTTTGAAACCCGGAGACGAAGTTATTACGGCCGATTTTACTTTTGCTGCTACTGTTGAGGTCATTGCTTTGTTGCAATTAACTCCTGTTTTGGTTGATGTTGATATGGACAATATGAATATTTCTATTGAGGCTATCAAAAAAGCAATTACTCCAAAAACCAAAGCAATTGTGCCTGTTCATTTATTTGGACGTGCTGCCAATATGGAAGCTATTATGGCTATTGCCAAGGAACATAATTTATACGTGATTGAAGATAATGCACAAGCCATTGGTGCTAATTGTACGTTTTCGGATGGTACAAAAAAGAAAGCTGGAACTATTGGACATGTGTCTTCTACTTCTTTCTTCCCGTCAAAAAACTTAGGTTGTTATGGTGATGGTGGAGCTATTTTTACCAATGATGACGCTTTAGCACATATAATTAGAGGTGTTGTAAATCATGGAATGTACGAGCGTTATCATCATGATGTTGTGGGAGTAAATTCCCGTTTAGATAGCCTTCAAGCAGCTGTACTTAATACTAAATTGCCTTTGTTGAATTCATACAATAATGCACGTCGTGAAGCAGCGGGAAAATATAACGCAGCTTTATCTGGACACTCTAATATTGTGATTCCAGAGTTTGATTCAAATGGAGATGATCACGTTTTTCATCAATATACTTTGCGAATTGTCAATGCAAATCGTGACGGATTGATGCAACATTTGTTGGATAAAGGAATTCCATGTGCTATTTATTATCCAATTCCGTTGCATTTGCAAAAAGCTTATTTGGATGTACGTTACAAAGAAGAAGATTTCCCAGTAACGAACCAGTTGGTAAAAGAAGTAATTTCATTGCCAATGCATACAGAACTTGATGATGAACAAATTAAATTTATAACGGACAGCGTTTTAGAATATTTAAAATAATTACAGTAAAGACGCTATTTATAGCGTCTTTTTTATAAAAACAAATATGAAAATACTAGTAACAGGAGGTTTAGGTTTTATTGGTTCTCATACTGTAGTAGAATTACAAAATGAGGGTTTTGAGGTTGTGATTATTGATAATCTTTCCAATTCATCAGAGGAAGTCTTAAAGGGGATTGTTGCTATTACAGGCAAAATGCCACTATTTGAACAGCTAGATTTACGCGAGAAAAAAAGTGTGCAGGATTTTTTCAAAAAGCATAATGATGTTAACGGAGTTATTCATTTTGCGGCTTCCAAAGCAGTTGGAGAAAGCGTTGAAAATCCGTTGTTATATTATGAAAACAACTTAGGGACGTTGGTTTATATTTTGCAGGAATTAGAAAAAAAGCCAGAAGCTAATTTTATTTTCAGTTCGTCCTGTACGGTTTATGGCCAAGCAGAATTAATGCCTATAACCGAAAATGCTCCAGTGCAACAGCCAATATCTCCTTATGGGAATACCAAGAAAATAGGGGAAGAGATTATAATTGATGTTGCAAAAGCGACGAATATCAACGCGATTTTGTTGCGCTATTTCAATCCAATTGGTTCACACCCTTCTGCTGAAATTGGAGAATTACCATTAGGTGTGCCACAAAACTTAGTGCCTTTTATTACTCAAACTGGTTTTGGTTTGCGTCAGGAATTATCGGTTTTTGGAGATGATTATCCTACGCCAGACGGAACCTGTATTCGAGATTATATACACGTAGTCGATTTAGCAAAAGCGCATGTTATTGCTTTGCAACGTTTATTAAGCAAAAAGAATCTTGAGAAAGTAGAAACGTTCAATCTAGGAACTGGAACTGGAAGTTCGGTTTTGGAAGTGATTAGTAGTTTCGAAAAAGTGAGTGGTAAAAAACTTCCTTATAAAATCGTTCCCCGCAGGGAAGGTGATATTACAGAAGCTTATGCTAATACCGATAAAGCTAATAATGTATTAGGATGGAAAGCACAATCAACCTTAGATGAGGCTATGGCCAGCGCCTGGAAATGGGAACAGAAAATTAGAGGATAGATTTCAGAATGCAGATTTCAGAATCAGAGAAACCCCAAACTATCTAATTGATAATTTGGGTTTTTTTGTTTTAAATAATTAGTTGTAAATTCGTTAAGTAAATTATGAGACATGAACCCTAAAAAAGAGAATCCGAAAATAACCAAAGTAGAAGAGCCTTCTGTTGCTTATGAAGCTTCGAAAGTTAAATTCAAAGGAATTGATAGGGCAACTTTTGATTTTGATGAAGAAGTAAGGAATGGTTATACACCTGAAGAATTTAAGGCTGAAATGCATAAAAGAATAAAAGCGTATCCTTGGAAAAAATAATTTTTAACAACAAGGTTTTAGATTATTTTGATGAATTGGTTTATGCGCTTTTTGAAGAAGAGTTTTTAGTTATTCTGAAAATGCACAGCTTTATGTTGATAAAATCGTAGATTTTA
>DATEOV010000577.1:0-3529 GCA_035273645.1 Flavobacterium sp.
CATAAAACAACATCCATAGTCCAAGACACAATACTAAAATCGATGCAACTGGCGTAATAAACAAACGTCCGGTATACCCTAATGCAGGCAAAAGAGACGCAATCATCAACCAGATGGTATATAATATAATTTGCAAAGAAGTTCCTTTATCTTTCTTACCTGTTGGCAACATAAAGAAACCCGCTTTTTCATAATCTTCATACAAAAACCAACCAATAGCCCAAAAATGAGGAAATTGCCAAAAAAACTGAATCAAGAACAAAGTTCCCGCTTCAATCCCAAACTCCCCCGTAGCTGCAACCCATCCTAACATAAAAGGAATTGCTCCTGGAAAAGCACCCACAAAAACCGACAGTGACGTTACTGTTTTAAGTGGCGTATAAATACTGGTATATAAGAAAATTGAAATCGCACCAAACATCGCCGTTTTAGGATTTATCGAATAAAGTAAAGCGACACCCAAAACAGTAAGTAAACTTGCTACAATTAAAGCCAAACTAGGAGACATTCTTCCAGAAGCAACAGGACGATTCTTTGTTCGATCCATTAAAGCGTCCAAATCTTTCTCTATTACTTGATTGTAAGCATTCGAAGCTCCAACCATGCAATATCCTCCAATTGCCAGTTTCAATAAAACCATCCAGCTAAATGTGTGTGTGGAATCAAAACCGAGAACATAACCCGCAATTGACGAAAAAACAACACTAATGGCTAAACCAGCTTTTGTAATTGCCTTAAAATCAATGTAAATAGATTTAATCGAAGTAGGATTTGATGTTGTACTCAATGCAGATAAAATTGGTGTATTTTTTGAAAACTGGTGCAAATATACAAATTAGATTCAAAAACAGTCTATGAAAATCGAAATTGAAAAATTAGTTATTTCTTTAGTCGGTTTTTACTGTTTAATTAATCTCTTCAAAAAATTATTTCACAACAGTACTATTATAAAATTGAAACTTATTTTTATTAGACCAAACACAAACCTCTACTTAGTTTTTGATTCGTAAATAGCATTCACCATACCATTTCTAGTGGCATCCAACCCAAGTTCCCAAAACATGATACCTCCCAATTTATTCTTTATGACATAAGAAGTTTTAGCTTTCACAGAGGTAATATCATCACTTGTCGCAAAAATTTTCTCTTTCTGATTGTACCAATATGGAGCACTTGCTTTTTTATCCCAAAAATACTCCCACCCTTTTTCCACACTTAATGAATCATTAAAATTTTTAAAACTCACTCCTTCTATATGCAATCCCGGCTGATACAATCCGTTATTAACGTTCGCAACATTTTTCCATGTTCGAGTATAAAACGCTGCCCCAATAACTAATTTATGAGATGGAACTCCTAATTTCAACAAATATCTAACAGCTTTATCTGTAGATTCTTCATTATTTTTGGCACTAAAAAGTGGTGTATGATGTCCTGTTGTTTTCGAATATCCATTAACTAAGTCATAACTCATTATATTTACACGATCCACAAGAGGCATTACCAATCCCCACTCTACTGACTCATCTAAATATTTTTGAAACCCTCCTGCAGCAAAACTCAATTCGTTAGAATTACCCAATTCGGTCCTTAAAGCTTTTACCAACTCCGTGAAATTTTTCTTGTCTGCTAGCTGATATAAATGTCTAGGAAAACCTTCTATAGTCGGATATTCCCAATCCAAATCCAAACCGTCTGTCTTAAAATAGTCATTAACTTCTTTTACTGACTTCGCAAAAACAGCCCTTCCTGATTCTGTTGAAAAAGCATCTGAACAGTTTTCACAACCGCCCCAGCCACCTAAGGATAACATTATTTTTAGTTGAGGATATTTCGCTTTTAATGATACTAAATACTTAATTGCAATAGAATCTTTGGCTGTATCTACATTTAATTTTCCGTCTTTAAGATGACAAAAGCTATAAATTATATGAGTTAATTTTTCAACTTCAAAATCATTTATCTGTTTCTCATCACCGGTATAATATGCCAAAACTGAGAAATTTTGGCTTTTTTGAGCCTGTAAACTTAAACAAGTGATTACTAGGAAGAAAGTCAATATCTTTTTTATCATTTTGCCAATTTTAAATTTATCCTAAAAAACCTCTTCCTAAACAAACTCGCTAATAATCGAAATACCAATTAAACACATCCGATCTAAAACCAACAGTAAACCAAGTTGTTTGTTCTTTAAAAACTGCCGCAGTATTGGCCGTGGGGTCAAAATTTCGATATAAAAAATTACCAAAAAATTTCAAATTAGTAGCTGGATTTGCCAGATAACCCACCTGAACTTCTGAGATAAAAAGGCTTGTTTTATTACCCTGTCCTACTTTCACCCCTTTGTCATACGGTCTATTTAAATCGTAATCTTTATAGATGTTTTGCCCATAGTTGTAACTATCATCGGCAGTGTCAAAATCAAGTCCTCGAGTTCCTATAGTAATCTTGGCATTCGAATAAAACCTATCTTTATGATAATAACCTAACAAAACCAATTCCTGAAAATTTCCTCCCCATTGATGACCTAAACTTTGGTTATTATGTCCATAATTGGTAATCGGTTCACTATGTGAGTATACATAAGGACGAACATGATTGAACTCCAATTGCAAAAGCAAATTATCCACATGAAATGCATTGAAATATTTTACTCCCAATTGATAACCCAATTTATTTTTCCAACTATTATCGCCAGCTGCTATGTCACTCGTAGAAAACTCATCGATAAGAAATTGCCCATACAGATTTACTTGGTTATTCCATTTGTATTTATAGCTTAGTCCCAAAACGGCATTACCACTTCTGGAAGAAGAAGAAAATTCAACAGCTCTATAAAACACAATTGGGTTTATAAAATTCGCATCAAAACCTCTTCCATTAGTATTCGTCCAAACAACAGATTCAAAAAAACCTAAATTCAATTTATTTGAAACATTCCAACTCAAATAATGATTCACCATATATTTGGAAGCATACGTTCTATCAACGGTAACATCAGGACGAACATCCTTTAGCCACATATAATTGACAGAGTATTTAATTTTCCAAAAATTCGCATCTATTTTAAAAAAAGGATACGGACTGGCACCATCGCTTAAAAACAAAGAACGGTAACCGTCTCCAATAAAATTTTTACCATAACCCAATTGCAAATCCAAAAATTTTGCAGCATTATAGGAAATATTCGCATCGGCCAAAGGAAAATCATAAGCATCCGAATTATATGATTTTGCAATACCAATTCCTGGCACAATCGCAGGATTCCCTCCAGATGGTTTTATCGAGTTCGCATAAGCATTGTAGTAATCTGCAAAACGACCTTGACTTTCATAAAAAGTAGTTGTGAAATTTAAATGCTTCCCAAGACCTCCTTTAAAATTAAGTGCTCTCGTATTGACAAATGTATAATCTGTCTTACTTGGATTTGAAATCCCCCCTTGAACATTAAACAAGAAATTCATAGCAAACCAATATCCTTCTCCTTTAATTTCAGCTAAGTTTTCATTCCAAACTTTTCGCCCCCACA
>DATEOV010000578.1:0-12928 GCA_035273645.1 Flavobacterium sp.
TTACACAATAGGATAGAATTAAAAAAACGTTTTCCATTTTTTTGTGAATTGTTTAGCGCCTTAATTTTCTGAAAAACAAACACATAATTTAAAATTACCCATGCCGCTACTAAAAATCAAAGCTTTAAATGAAACGACACAATTGTTGGTTTGGAAAATCACCGAATCTTTCGATGAACTTTTTCGCAGCGTTGCGTTAAAAGATGTTTCGTTGGCGCGATTGGAAGGCATGAAAGCCGAAAGCCATCAAAAAGGTTTTCTCAGCGTCAGACGACTGCTGATGGAAGCCGGTTATACCGATTTTGATTTGTATTATGACGAATTCGGAAAACCGCATTTGCATGATGGCAAGCATATTTCAATTACCCATTCACATCAATTTTCGGCCATTATTTTAAGTGATGAAGTCGTTGGGATTGATATCGAATTGCAACGTGAAAAAATCATTCGCATTGCCGATAAATTCACAGATACCGAGTTTTCTTTTTTAAATCCTGAAGAAAAAACAGAATACATTAGAAAGCTAACCGTGATTTGGGGTGTCAAAGAAGCTATATTTAAAATTAGAAACGAAAAAGGAATTAGTTTCAAAGATCATATTAAAGTGGAAGCTTTTGAATTGTGTGACGAAAAAACTAAAACAGAACTTCATTTTGACAGTATAATCAAAGAGTTTAATGTTTGTTTTGAAGAATTTGAATCAAAAGATAATAATGGTTTAGAACAAAATTTCACTCTTGTTTATGCTTTTGAATAATCGAGAATAATTTTAAATCTTTGATTAGCTTTGCGTCCTCTTAGTTAATCTCTGTGTAACTGTGTATGATAAATATTAATAATGCTATAATTCAGGCCAAAACTGAAAACCGAAAACTACTTGCCATTCTTCTGGATCCCGATAAAATTCTTTGGGAGAATCTAGGGTATTTAATCGGAAAAATCAATCAATCGCCAGCAACACATATTTTTATTGGCGGAAGCCATGTTCAAAATAATATTTTGGATGAATTAATTATTCGTCTGAAAGAAAAAATAAATTTACCAATTGTCCTTTTCCCGGGAAACCCTTCTCAGATTTCTGCTAATGCCGATGCAATTCTATTTCTTTCCTTAATATCAGGTCGAAATCCAGATTATTTGATAGAACATCAAGTTGATGCAGTGCCAATTTTGAAAAAAACTGAACTCGAAATTATTTCGACAGGCTATATGTTAATCGAAAGTGGTAGTGAAACAGCTGTCGCCAGAGTGAGTAATACAAAACCATTAGATAGGAATAATAGTGATTACGCTATGCACACCGCCCAAGCGGGTGAGATGTTGGGAAATAAACTTATTTATCTCGAAGCGGGAAGTGGCGCAAAAAAGGCTGTTCCTGTTGAAATGATAAAAAAAGTATCAAATAATATTGAAATTCCTCTAATTGTTGGTGGCGGAATTATAGATTTGCAGGGCATTCAAAAAGCCTATGAAGCTGGAGCCGATTTAGTTGTTATTGGAACCGCTTTTGAAAATGATGTCGAATTTTTTAATCAGACAACAATCTAAACTCTTAAATCTAAAAATTTTAAATGTTTGACTATTTTTTTGCCCAATACAAAGGTTACCCACTTCACGAAGTTTACCTAGAGTTAATTGCAGTTTTTTTCGGGCTTTGGAGTGTTTGGTGCGCTAAAAAAGATAATATTTGGGTTTTTCCAACAGGATTAATCAGTACGTTTATATACGCATATTTGCTTTGGCAATGGAGTTTATTGGGAGATTCCATGATTAATGTGTATTATTTTATAATGAGTATTTATGGGTGGTATCACTGGACACGTAAAAAAGGGGATGTCGATGAATTTCCTGTATCGGTGATGACTAATAAGGAAAAAGTAATGGCGGTTGTTATTTTTGTATTGACCCTCATTTTTGTAATTATAGTCTATCTTTATTTTAATAAATTTGCAAGCTGGTATTCGTACGTTGATACCTTTTTGACTGCAATATTTTTTGTGGGTATGTGGTTGATGGCCAAAAGAAAAATTGAAAATTGGATTTTTTGGATTGTAGGAGATTTACTTTCCATACCGCTTTATTTTACAAAAGGTTATACTTTTACCTGTTTTCAATATATAATATTTACAATTATTGCCGTTTATGGCTATTTAGAATGGAAGAAAATCTTGAACAGCTCGCAAAATCTGGAGCTTCGCCAATTATAAAAATTGCCATTTTTGGACCAGAATCTACTGGGAAAACTACTTTGGCAACACAACTCGCCGAATATTATAAAACGGTTTGGGTTCCCGAATTCGCACGTGATTATCTACAGGAAAAATTAGATAGCGGTCGCGGTATTTGTGATATTGATGATATGTTGCCTATTGCATATGGACAAACCAAATTGGAAAACGAAAGTGCCTTAATTGCGAATAAGTATCTTTTTTGCGATACAAATTTACTGGTAACCAAAGTGTTTTCTGAATTGTATTATAATTTTTGTGATTCATTACTGGATAAAGCAGCTCGTGCTCATCAATATGATTTGTTTTTCTTGACAGATATAGATGTGCCATGGGAAGATGATGGTTTGAGAGATAGTCCAGAGGGAAGAGAAAGTGTTTTTGAGGTATTTAAACAGTCGTTGATTGATAATAAAAAACCTTTTATTACCATCTCTGGGGATAAAGTAACACGTTTGAAAAAAGCGGTTGCTATCATTGAGGATTTGACGATGGCTTTTCAGATTGGATTTACTTCTCTTGATTTTTTACAAATTTATGAGCATGGTATTCCTTTAGAAAATATAAAAAGACAATTTGATATTTTTAAAAAAGGAATTCAAAAAAGTGTTTTGGTCAATCCAGCGACTTTAAATAATGGAATTCTAAAATTGTCAGATGCCGATTTTGAACAAAAAGCAAATTATTTTGATGCCAATAAATCAAAACTTAAACTAAAGAAATTTGTTCCGGCTTCAGGTGCAGCAACAAGGATGTTTAAATTTTTGAGTGCTTTTTTGAATGAGTTTGATTTCGAAAATGAAAGTATCAATGCCTACATCAATAGAAAAAAAGATACTGAACTGGCTCTTTTTATTATTGGGATGGATAAATTTCCATTTTTTGAAGCTGTAGATAAAAAACTGAAGGAAATATATCCCGATTTTAATACTTTGGATCGTGATTATAAAAATTATTATTTTATAAAGACTCTCTTGTCGCCAGAATATTTCGACTTTGCTAATAAGCCAAAAGGAATTCTTCCATTTCATAAATATGCAACTCATACAGCAGCTCCTATACAGGAACACTTGTATGAATGTGCTTTTTATGGCACTTCAAATAAACAGTCCAATTTACATTTGACGGTTTCTGAAAATCATCAAGCTCAATTTGAAGAAATTATTGAAAATGTAAAAGGAGAAATTGAGTCTAAATCAAATTCTACCATAGCTGTTAGTTATTCGTATCAAAAGAAAGAAACCGATACTGTTGCTGTTGATAATGAGAATAAACCTTTCCGAAATGAAAAAGGGATGCTGGTTTTTAGGCCTGGAGGGCATGGTGCTTTGATAGAGAATTTAAATGCAATTGATGCGGATGTTGTTTTTATCAAAAATATAGACAATGTAAGTCAAAATAATATTGTGCAGATTTCTTTTTATAAGAGGGCTTTGGCAGGTGTTTTAATGGAATTACAGCATCAGATTTTTGGTTATTTAAAAGCATTGGACAGTCATGAAATAACACCGGAAAAAATAAGTGAAATTTTAGTTTTTCTGAAAAAGCAGTTGAATATCGACTTGAATGATGATTTTCATAAATTCAAGTTGAAGAATCAAATCAGCAAATTAAAAGAAACTCTAGACAAACCTATCAGGGTTTGCGGAATGGTGAAAAATGAAGGTGAACCTGGTGGCGGTCCATTTTGGGTAAGAGGGATAGATGGTGAATTGACGTTGCAAATTGTAGAGACTTCACAGATTGATTTGGATAATGCAGCACAATTAAAAATTCTGGGTAATGCTACTCATTTTAATCCAGTGGATTTGGTTTGCGGATTGAAGAATTATCAAAACCAAAAATTCGATTTGAAGGAGTTTGTTGATCCAAACAGCGGTTTTATAGTGCATAAAAATAGCGGAGGAATGGATTTAAAAGCCTACGAATTACCGGGTTTATGGAATGGGGCCATGGCCAATTGGCTGACCGTTTTTGTAGAGGTTCCTTTGTTTACTTTCAGTCCTGTAAAAACCGTAAATGATTTATTAAAACCAGCTCATCAACCTATATAAAGTGGAAATTCAAACGATCCTTTCAGAGGTTAAATATAAAGCTGTGAGAAGCAGTGGTGCCGGTGGACAAAACGTGAATAAAGTTTCATCCAAAGTAGTGCTGACTTTTGACTTGCCTAATTCTCAGGGATTTTCTGAAGAAGAGAAATTGCTATTGGAAACCAATTTACATAACAGACTTACTGCCGATTTGCTATTAATCTTGAATTGTGATGAAGACCGAAGTCAGGTAAAAAATAAAGAAATCGCAACTAAACGGTTTTTGGATATCATAAAAAAAGGCTTGTATGTTCCTAAAGAACGAAAGCCCACCAAAATACCAAAATCTGTTATTCGAAAAAGAATTAAAGACAAGAAAAATGTTTCGGAGATTAAGCAATCACGCAGAAAACCCAAGATAGAGTAATATTTTTATTAGAATTTGATTTTTGCAATTGTTATTGATTTTTGCAATTTTTAATATTATCTTTGCACTGTCTCAAAGGGGTGCTCCAAATAACGAGCTGAGATTATACCCAAAGAACCTGGGCGGGTAATGCTGCCAAGGGAAAAAAGCGACAAAAAAGTAGTATTCAACAAGCTATTTGTCGTAGAACAATCATTTATTAATTTAAACAAAAGAATAATTCCCCCTTTTATTCGTAAACTATTTACGGATGAAAATTTCAATTCATTTTATTGGCTTTAAAAAAGTCAGTACGAAAACGACTCAATTCTCAAAACGTTTTCTATTTTCTATTTTCTTTACTTTAGTATCTTTTCTTTCTTTTTCTCAGGTAAAAGACACTACAAAAGTTAATCAACTCGATGAAGTATTGGTTTCTGCTATACGTGTAACCACAAAAACTCCAGTTACGTTCAGTGATTTGGATAAAAAAGACATTAAAACACGAAATTTAGGTCAAGATATTCCTATTTTAATGAATTACTTGCCTTCGGTTGTGACAACTTCAGATGCTGGGAATGGTGTGGGCTATACTGGCATTCGTGTGCGTGGAAGCGACGCTACCCGCGTGAATGTGACCATCAACGGAATTCCATACAATGACTCCGAAAGTCAAGGGACATATTGGGTAAATATGCCTGATTTTGCGTCTTCAGTTCAGAGTTTGCAATTGCAACGTGGAGTAGGAACTTCTACAAATGGAGCTGCGGCTTTCGGCGCGAGTTTGAATATGTTGACAGATTCCTATTCGGATAAGGCTCAGGGCGAGATTTCCAGTTCTTACGGAAGTTTTAATACGTTTAAAAATACCGTGAAATTTAGTACAGGTTTGATGAATGATCATTTTGAAATTGCAGGTCGTTTATCGGTGTTAAAGTCGGATGGATATGTCGATCGAGCGAGTTCTGATTTGAAATCGTATTTTCTTCAAGGAACTTATGTTGGGAAAACAACTTTGATTAAGGCGTTGACTTTTGGAGGAACCGAAAAAACGTACCAATCTTGGTTTGGTGTGGATGCAGCTACGTTGGAAAGCGACAGAACTTTTAATGCAGCCGGAATGTTTACAGATGAGTTTGGCAACATTCGTTTTTATGACAATCAAACCGATAATTACCAACAAGACCATTATCAATTGCATTGGAATGAAAGAATTTCTGAAAATTGGAGTACGAACTTAGCATTTCATTATACCAAAGGGAAGGGATATTATGAAGAATATCAAGAAGACCAAGATTTTGCTGAATATGGTTTAGCACCAATTGTAGCAGCGCCTACTGTAAACACGACTGATCTTGTGCGTCAAAAATGGTTGGATAATGATTTTTACGGAACTACTTTCTCAGCCAATTATAAAAAAGACAATTGGGATGTTATTTTAGGTGGTGGATGGAATAAATATGAAGGAGACCATTTTGGGAAAGTTATCTGGGCAAGATATGCTTCGACAAGCGAGTTGGGAGATCATTATTATGATGATTTCTCGACGAAAACAGATGGTAATGTTTTTGCAAAAGCAAATTATAAAGTAGCTGATAAATGGAGTTTATTCGGGGATCTGCAATTGCGAAATGTGACTTATGAAGCGAATTCAACAGAAACAGGTTTGGTGGATGATAACTTTAACTTCTTTAATCCAAAAGCTGGTGTTACTTATGAATTGAATGAAATCAACAGCTTGTATTTCTCTTATGCGAGAGCCAATAGAGAACCTAACAGAACGGATTATGAAAATGGAAGTCCAAAACCAGAAAAACTAAATGATTTTGAATTGGGATGGCGTTATATTTCGGATAAAATTAAACTGAATGCGAATACTTATTATATGGGATATAAAGACCAATTGGTCTTGACGGGAGAGCTGAATGATGTGGGTGCGCCAATAAGAGCCAATAGCGGGGATAGTTATAGACTTGGTTTGGAGTTGGATGCAACTTTTCAAATTTCTGAAAAATGGGTATTGCAACCAAATGTGACTTTGAGTCAAAATAAAAACAAAGATTTTTATTTTACAAGAGACGGCGTTCTGCAAAATTTAGGAAATACCAATATTGCCTATTCACCTGATGTTGTGGCTGGAAATCGTTTAGGGTTTACACCTGTTAAAGATTTTCAAATATCCTTGTATTCTAAGTTTGTTGGGGAGCAGTATATGGCAAACATCGATTCGGAAGGGTCAAAACTTGATAGTTATTTTGTAAATGACTTGAATGTGTCTTATGAGTTTAGACCAAAAAGTATATTTAAGTCTATTTTGATTTCGGCCTTGGTCAACAATATTTTTGATTTGAAGTATGTGAGCAATGGATATTTCTATACTTATGATGATGATTACAGCAATCCGCCAGCAATTACAACAATTGAAGGAGCTGGATATTATCCTCAAGCTGGGATTAATTTCTTGGTTGGACTGAGCTTGAAGTTTTAGGGAATAATGTCTTGGTCAAGCGTGAAGGATGGGAGCAAGTTACCGAAGTAACGCGTACAGCCTGACAGCATAAAGAAAAGGGAGCGACTCACCAGTACGATGAGTAGCTCCCTTTTCTTTATGGTGACACGCCCAAAAGGACTTAATTATAAATACGAATAAGGTTTTCGTTTATTACCTGTACGCGGTATTGTTTTAAAGGGTAAGGCATTCCTCCTTGACCAGTAAATAAACTATATTCTTTTTTGTCGCAAGAACAAAGTGCATTCACTCCCTTGATGGTCATGGCAGCACAACTGCTAACTTCCTGATTGGGACAGGCGGCGTCAAAAGCATTGTAACCACTGCCTGTATTGAAAACGATGATTCCACTAACTCCGACACCAGAATAATAGATTGCGTTACTAGGATATTTTAGTGTAGAATAGGTAGGTAAGTTCAAGTTGAGATCAACAGAAAAGCTGTAATTGGGCAAATAAGGATTTTTGTTGGAGTTTTCGTTATCGCTGCATCCCAAGAAAAAAAGGGATGTAATAATTAAAAGAAAGTATTTTTTCATTATCAAAAATTAAATATAAAGTATTAGCGAAACAAATTTAATTTATTTAACTTTGAAATTGTTATGATTAACATATAATTGTAAAGTAAAAACAAAAATATAGTATCTTTGTGGAAAGAAATCCCGTCCTGATGGGATTTTTTCTATTTTATATAAATGACGAAATTATGAGCGCAATATCGTATTACACAGCCGAAGGATTAAAAAAATTAAGAGAAGAATTAGATTATTTAAAAAGCGTGATGCGTCCAAAGGCATCTCAAGATATAGCAGAAGCAAGGGATAAAGGAGATTTATCTGAGAATGCAGAATATGATGCAGCCAAAGAAGCCCAAGGAATGCTGGAAATGAGAATTGCTAAGCTAGAGGAGGTTCATGCTAATGCAAGATTGATTGACGAGTCTAATTTGGATTTGTCTAAAGTGTTGGTTTTGTCTATTGTGAAAATAAAAAACCAAACCAATGGAATGGAAATGAAATACACATTGGTGGCCGAAAGTGAAGCCGATTTGAAGACTGGAAAAATATCGGTTACTTCTCCTATAGGAAAAGGTTTGTTGGGTAAAAAAGTAGGTGAAGTTGCTGAAATTACAGTACCTAACGGTGTTTTGAAATTTGAAATTCTTGAAATTTCAAGAGAATAGTTTTTTAAGAGTTTAACCGTTAATTCCTTTAACCGGTTAAACAAATTAACGGTTAAACAAATCAACAATGAGCACCATTTTCAAAAAAATAATCGACGGAGAAATACCTTGTTACAAAGTAGCAGAGGATGAAAATTTCTTGGCTTTTCTAGATGTAAATCCAAATGCAAAAGGACATACACTCTGTATTCCTAAGAGAGAAATAGACAAGTTTTTTGATATTGAAGATGATTTGTATCTTGGTTTGATGGCTTTTTCGAAAAAAGTAGCCATTGCCTTGGAGAAAACGGTTCCTTGCAAAAGAATAGGAATGGCAGTTATAGGATTAGAAGTACCTCATGCGCATGTTCACTTAATTCCTTTGAATGAAATGGGAGAAATGACATTTAGACACAAAGTAAGTTTAACAAAAGATGAATTTGAATCTTTGGCGAAAAGTATTCAAGCAAATTTGTAAAAAAAATATAGCTAAGAACACGAATCTTTTTTTAAGGTTCGTGTTTTTTTATGTCTGAAAAAAAATGGTTATGAAGAACATGTTTTTATTTTTGATGTTTACTGTTGTTAGTTTTGGCCAAACCAAAGGAGTTTATACTTTGGTTGATGCTAAAATGGATAAAATTCCTAACGATTTAAGTAATTCAACTGTTGGAATTGCGGAATATATCAATGCTAATTTCAAATCAGAAAATGATAAAGTAAGAGCTGCATTTTATTGGACAGCCTCAAACATCAGGTACGATATCGAGAATATAGAATCCATTGATTACAAAGAAATTTCTCAGGATAAAATAAAAAATGCTGTAATTACAAAAAAGGGAGTTTGCATCCATTATGCTGAGGTCTTCAATGATATTGCAAAAAAAGTGGGAATCAAATCCTATCTTGTTTACGGATATACTAAGCAAAACGGAAAAATAGATATACTTTCACATGCTTGGTGTGCCGCTAGAATTGACAATGTTTGGTGGCTTTTTGATCCCACTTGGGGAGCGGGTTACGTTGATAAAATGAAGTTTTTCAAGAAAATAAACAACCTCAATTATAAGGTTGCTCCAAATCAATTTATTGCATCACATATGCCTTTTGATTATTTATGGCAGTTTTTAAATCAGCCAATTACGAATCAAGAATTTATTGACGGAAAAACACAGTTGAATAAGAGCAAGATCAATTTTGATTTCGTTACTCAAATAGGGGAGTATGATAATATGTCGGATCTGGATAAAGCAAAAACGACTTTAAGCCGAATAGAGAAAAATGGAATCAAAAACAAATTGATTCAAGAGATGGCTCTTTCAATAAAAAGGGACGTTGATGCCCTGCAGAATAATGAAGCAATGGATAAGATGCAGGCAATCAGTGACGATTATAATCAAGCCATCACAATGTTTAATGATTTTATTTATTATAGGAATAATAGATTCAAACCAGTCTTGCCAGATGAAGAGATTAAGGCAATGATTGAATCTCCAAAACAGAAAATAATGGATTGTCAAAGCCGTATTTATAAGATTGGCGCTTATAATGACAATAATATTGCTAATGTAAAATCATTGAAAAACTCAATAATTGATGTTCTTAAGCAAATCGAAGTACAAGAAAAATTCGTGAACGACTATTTAAGCAAAAGCAAATCGGGTAGAAAATCAATGTTTAGCACGACAACTTTTTTCGGAATCCCGGTTAGATAAAAATTTACGTTTTCCTCAAGATAATTTGCATCGTTGTTCCTTTTCCAATCTCAGAATGGAGTACTTTGATAGTGCCCTTATGGTATTCCTCAACAATTCTTTTGGTTAAGGAAAGTCCAAGTCCCCATCCTCTTTTTTTGGTGGTAAAACCAGTTTCAAAAATACGGTGGAATTCTTTTTTAGGAATACCACTGCCGGTATCGGTTACGTTTATTTTTAAGTGATGATTATCCTCCTCCATTTCCATGGATAATTTTCCCCTTCCCTTCATCGCATCAATGGCATTTTTGACTAAATTTTCTATCGTCCAACTGTGTAAAGTGGGGTTCAGTAAAATATTTATAGGTTTAGAAGGTCCTTTGAATGAAAATTCAATCTGGTCAGAAAAACGAGAAATTAAGTAATTATAAGACTGTTTAGTTTCTTCGACCGCATCTTTCAATTCTAATTTCGGTTCAGAACCAATCTTAGAAAAACGGTCGGTGATAGTCTGCAAACGTTCGATGTCTTTTTCGATTTCAACAGTTATGGATTCGTCAATATTTTCCATTTTTAAAATCTCGAGCCAGCCAATTAAAGATGAAAGCGGTGTTCCTATTTGGTGGGCCGTTTCTTTGGCCATTCCCGCCCACAATTTGTTTTGGGTAGATATTTTATGGCCGAGGTAAAAATTGTAAATGAGTATACCGCACAAAACGATAATTAGTGACAAAGCGATTGGGTAATATTTCAGTTTGTCTATCAAGGAAGAATCACCATAATATAATTCCTGTGATTTTCCAGGGGCATAAATAATTTTTATAGGCTCATTTTCGCTTTTTAATTCATTTAAATATTCAGCAGCCTTGGCTTTGTTTTTTATGATTTCCTCGTCAATATTTACAGAGTTTATAATGCTGTCATTTTCAGTTAGTATCAGCGGAATCGTGGTGTTATTATTGAAAATCTGTAGCGGTAAATCCACTTCGGTGTTTTCTTGGGCATTGATTAATGTTTTCTCGGCTGTAGCCCAAAGATTCATTTTTATTCGCTCCTCATTTTTGAATATTTGAAAAAAAGTATAGGTATTCCAAAGAATAATGGCAATTATCAAAAAGGAAATAAAAATAATGATCCAACGTATGGGGTTGCTGTTTTCGGAAAAATTCATAAAAGTAAATTTGTGGTATAAATATAACGAAATAATAGTCGTTGGATTGTGTTGCTACAAAAAAAATCATTGTTTCTAATAGCCTAATTGTAATTGTTTTTGGAGCTTATTACTTCGTCAGTTCGTTTCACTCGTGTCCTGCTGTTCGTTATATTCCCGGTTAACAAAAACTACGGCAAAAATCCTTGTTTTTCTAAATCGGGAGATGCCACTTCCATCAGGGCTAGGGCATTTGTTTTCATAATATAATTGTTTAATTATAGACAATCTAACGGCTATTTTGTTATTTTTGTCCAAATAAAAATTTTATGATTAGCATTGATCCAAAAAGCATTGACACCGTAAAACTACAAGGGTATCTACAAAGCTCTGTAGGGCCTCGACCTATCGCTTTTGCTAGTACTATGGGGAAAAATGGGATTCCTAATTTGTCACCTTTTAGTTTTTTTAATGTTTTCAGCGCCAATCCGCCCGTACTTATTTTTTCACCCGCAAGACGCGTAAGGGACAATACGGTTAAACACACATTAATCAATGCCGAAGCCACTGGTGAAGTAGTTATCAATGTGGTAAATTACGACATGGTGCAGCAAACTTCTTTGGCCAGTACAGAATATGCCGAAGGTGTTGATGAGTTTTTAAAATCTGGATTAACACCAGTTCCTTCAGATATTGTAAAACCTTATAGAGTAAAAGAATCACCAGTGCAGTTTGAATGCAAAGTGACTCAGATAATTCCTTTGGGAACAGAAGGTGGTGCCGGAAATTTAATCCTTTGCGAAGTGGTTCGTATTCATATCAATGAAGCGATCCTAAATGAAAATGGCGCTATCGATCAACATAAAATTGACTTGGTTTCCAGATTGGGAGCCAATTGGTATTCCAGATCCAATCAAGGATTGTTTGAAGTACCAAAACCACTTACAACTCTGGGAGTTGGAGTTGATTCCATACCTGATTTTGTTAAAAATAGCACAGTTTTTGATGGAAACGATTTAGGAATGTTAGGGAACATTGAAGCCTTGCCTACTAAAGAGGAAGTTAGTATATTTGTAAATCAAAATTTTGCAGTAAAGGCCGTTTTGAGCTCGGATGACCTTGAAAAACAGCACTTAGAGGCCAAAAGATATCTTTTGGACAATGATGTAGTTTCGGCATGGAAAGTGCTTTTAGCCAAAAAAATAGAATCAAAGTAACAATAATAAAACAAAAAGAAGATGGAAGTATTAGGAAAAGTTAAAGTTGTTAATCCAGAGCAACAAGTAAGTGCAGCATTTAAAAAAAGAGAGCTGGTTGTTACTACAGATGAGCAATATCCGCAACATATTTTGATTGAATTTACTCAAGACAAATGTGATTTGCTAAACAGTTATAATATTGGTGAAGCTGTAAAAGTTTCTATTAATTTGAGAGGAAGAGAATGGATTAACCCACAAGGTGAAACAAGATATTTTAACAGTATTCAAGGTTGGAGAATTGAAAGATTGGTTGCTGATGCACCAGCTCAACAAGCACCTCCAATGCCAGCTGCTGCAACTTTTGCGCCAGCTACTAACTTAAACGAAGAAGAAGCAGACGATTTGCCATTCTAAGAGATAAAGAAGTCAGAAGTTAGAAGTCAGAAGTTTGAGTTTACTTAAATTTCTGACTTTTTTGTTTTTGAAATTGCCATTGATATTGAAATTTAGAAATGTATTATTTATCTAAAACTTTATTCTTTCCACCA
>DATEOV010000579.1:0-2396 GCA_035273645.1 Flavobacterium sp.
TCCTTTGTTGAAACCTATAATATTGTCATGGACGACGGCACTTTTTGCCACTGCTTCAACTTCTTGATCGGTGGCATCTTCTTTTCCAAACTTGATGTTGTTCTTGATGGTATCTGAAAATAAAAAGGCATCTTGTGGAACTACTCCGATGCTGTTTCGCAAATCAAACAAGTTGAGTTGACTAATTTCATGATTGTCTATTAAAATTTGCCCGCTAGTTACATCATATAAGCGAGATAGTAAGGCCAAAACGGTAGATTTTCCAGAACCAGTTTTTCCTAAAATTGCCAAAGTTTCTCCTTTATGAACAGTGAAACTTACATTCTGAAGTGCTTTTATTTGAGTATCATTATAGGTGAAACTCACATTGTCAAACGTGATACTACCTTCTATTTTTGATCTGTGAATATTTGTATTCTGAATCTCTGGTTCTATTTTCAAAAATTCATTCAGTCTTTTCTGAGATGCTTCGGCTTCTTGAACCATAGATGAAACCCATCCTAAGGAAGCAACAGGCCAAGTTAGCATATTTACGTATAAAATAAATTCAGCAATAGTACCAATACTTTTGATGGTTCCATGGATATACATCAAACCCCCAAAATAAATTACAATTAAGTTACTGACACCAATCAAGGCAATCATTAAAGGACCGAAAAGAGATTGAACTTTGGCTAAACTTAAACTTTTGCTTTTGCTTTCATTTGCCAAATCGTTAATGTTGGATTGATGCTGATCTTCTAATGAATAGGCTTTTATAACTCGTATTCCTGAAAAAACTTCTTGTGTGTAACTGGAAACTTTGGATAAGTATTGTTGGAAAGTTGTCGATCTTTTATTTATTTCAGAACTTAATTTGAAGATGCAATAGGATAATATCGGTAAAGGTAATATGGTGTACAAAGTCAATCTAGGTGATACATTATACATATACCCAATTACGATAGCAAAACGGATAAAAGTGTTTATGGAGTACATAACAGCGGGACCAACATACATTCTTACTTTGGAAACGTCTTCGCTTATGCGATTCATTAAATCACCAGTTCGATTTTGCTTGTAAAAATTTTGTGAGAGATTTTCGTATTGACGAAAAACTTCATTTTTCAGGTCGAATTCGATATGACGTGACATTACAATCAAAGTTTGTCGCATCAGGAAAGTAAGGAAACCTGCTATTATAGTCGTTGCAATAATTAATAAAATATTCGATATTAATTCTTGACTTATTACGCTGGTGTCTACAGATTTAGTTTTAGCGAAAGCTTCAATTTCATTAAATGACTTACTAATTAATTTTGGTGTAAATAAAGAAAATATTTGTGCGATTATGGTGATAATAATACCTAATGAAAAGCTGTATTTGTACTTAATGAAATATTTGTTTAAATATCGTAATTCTTTCATGTTATAAGAGATTCGCTATTGAATTGTTTTCGTTTTTTATTTAATGTCTAAATTTTAACAATTGGATTAAAAAATCAGTTGTTCTAAATTATTGACGTATATTTATTTTTAAATAAATTTAATGCTGTATGTTTATTTTTTACGTATGTTTGGTTTGTCTTTTTGATAAATTCGTAATTTTTAACTAAAAAAATAGTACTATGGATGCTACTGTTACCACTGGGAAAGAACTTCAAAAAATGGATCCGGTTTTTGGACAATTGTCTTTTAATGATCACGAACAAATTGTTTTTTGTAACGACAAAGATACAGGATTAAAAGCAATTATTGGTATTCATAATTCGGTTATGGGGCCTGCATTAGGAGGAACTCGTATGTTTAATTATGCCAATGAGTGGGAAGCTTTGAATGATGTTTTGCGTCTATCGAGAGGGATGACTTATAAGGCAGCTATCACAGGTTTGAATATTGGTGGTGGAAAAGCAGTTATTATGGGTGATGCCAAAACTCAAAAAACTCCTGAGTTGATGCGTAAATTTGGAGAATTTGTACATTCTCTAAGTGGAAGATATATTACGGCTGAAGATGTTGGAATGGAAACTTCAGACATGGATTTGGTAAGAGACGTAACTCCTTACGTTACTGGAATTTCTGAAGAAAGAGGTGGAGCTGGTAATCCTTCTCCAGTTACTGCTTTTGGAGTTTACATGGGAATGAAAGCGGCTGCAAAACAACAATTTGGATCAGAAAAATTAGAAGGCAAAAAAATATTGGTTCAAGGAATTGGACACGTAGGTGAAACTTTGGTTGACTATTTAACTAAAGAAGGAGCTCAAGTTTTTATTGCTGATATCAATGAAGAAAAATTGTATGAAGTAGCAACTAAATACAATGCTCAAATATTTACCGGAGACGATTTATATAGTGCAGATGTTGATATTTATGCACCTTGTGCTATGGGAGCAACAATTAATGATGCTACCGTAAAT
>DATEOV010000580.1:0-6545 GCA_035273645.1 Flavobacterium sp.
TTTTTAACATTTTTTCCTAAACAAAAGGTCAAAATTATGCAAAACTGTATGAAAATGTTTATATTTGGCGAAATAAAATAAAATTTATGGTTCCAAAACTACATTTTCCTACACATTTTACATTTTATTCTTTTCTTACAATTATCATTCTATTTTTCTGCTCCATTAATATTAATGCTCAATGTGCAGGTGATGATAATGTAATGCTTACTGTTTGTGACATTACGAATCCTGCTAGCCAAGTTATTAATTTGTACGCCGAATTAGGCGGAACTCCAACACCTGGAGGAACATGGAAAGATGATGATAGATCTGGTGGGTTGGACAAAACTACTGGTGTTTTAAATGCACAACAAATCAAAAAAAGCGGAATTTATCATTATATATACACCGTTGCAGGTGTTTCTGGTTGTGCTGATAATACTGCAGTTGTAACCGTAACTATTGGTGGATATACTGGAGTTCCTGGCCCCAATTCTTCAATTTGTAATACCGAAATTGCCTATAACTTATATCAAACTTTTAATGGTAATTTTTTGGCTCCCCAAACTGGTGGAACTTGGGTTGGAAATACGTCTAGCGTCGGATTAACTGATAACTTTTTGAATACAACTACTTTATACAATGGGCCTCCACCGCCTACTTACGAATATACATATTCTATAGCTGCTATCGGTACTTGTGCAGCACCACCAGATGCTAAAGTTTTTGCTACAGTTTATCGCTCCCCATTACCCGGAACTCCTTCTGATTTACGCCTGTGTTCCAATGAACTAAGTACTTATACAAATTTAAATTTAAATGATCAATTATCAGGAGAAGATGCTGGTGGAGTTTGGACTGAAATATCAACAGATGAAATCGATAATAATGATGATACTGATTCAACTATTAATATCCAAAATATTTACAATACCTCAGGCCCTGGAATGTATCATTTTATCTATACAGTATTCTCCGATAATAATGTTTGTTTTGATCAAACTTCGGATGTGTTTATAACTATAGAGAAATTACTTGATTACACAGGAGCAACTATAGCAATCAATCCGTCACTGCCTATTTGCGAAAATGAAGTTGCGACAACTACAGTTTCTGCCACCATACAAAATGTTACGAATATTCCAGACGGAAGCTATAATGTGACATATACGATATCAAGTAATGGATTATCAAGAACGACTACCTCTAGTTTTGTGAATAATGTTTTGACGTTTTCAATAGCTTCAAACAATTTTACTCTTCCTAGAGATTATACTATAACTGTTACCAATATTGTCAGCAGTACAACACTTAATATTTGTAACAATATAATTCCTTTGATTTCGGGAGTTTTTAAAGTTAATCCAATTCCTAGAATCAATAGTGCTACAGTTACTATCGGTACCGTTTGTCAAACAGTAGAAGATGCCACTGTTACATTGTCGGGTAATCATAATCTTACTGATGGTAATTATGATATTTTATACAATTTAAGTGCTCCAAATTTAGCAACTGGAATTCCTGCTGTTATCAATGTTGTAGGAGGGATTCCTTCTTTTAAAATTCCGACGTCTTTAATTCCTAAATCTGGAAAAACAACCATTACCATTACAAATATCACCAATACGACAACGGGATGTACCAATATATCGACAGCTAATAAAGAATTTACCATAAATCCTGCCCCTGATATTTCCAATTTAACAGTGGCTATAAAAGATGTATGTCAAGGCAAACCGACAACCGTTGAATTAACTGGATTAGGTGCTTTAACATTTATCGATATAACGTATACTATTTCTGGGTTTAATACTATGGCCGCTCAAACAATTCCATTGGCAGTAGTGGCGGGTAAAGTAAGTTTTCCAATTCCTGTTTCTGCTATTCCGAATGTTGGATTAACGACTTTTACCATTACAAATATTACCAATGCTTTAAACGGATGTCCAATACCAACAATAATACCTAAAGATTTTACGGTAAATCCTATTCCTGCAACTCCAATTGCAGACGATGTACAATCTTTTTGTACATCTGACAATGCAACAGTTGCCAATTTGCAGCCACAAGGAATTCAATACCAATGGTTTGATTCGGTATCAACAGTACCTTTAATTAGTACAAAACCTTTGGTTACAGGAAATTATTCTGTGAAGGAAGTAAACGCATTGACGGGATGTGAATCGGAATTGAAGGCGATTAGTGTTGTGATTAATACTATTCCGCAAATCGATAATGCAATAGCTGTGATCGACCCAATTTGTCAAGGATCTAATGTTATTGTCAATTTTACAGCAGGTAGTACGAATCTAACGGATGGTAATTATGATATTCTCTACAACCTAAATGACAGTAATGTGGCGACAGGAGTTTCTACAATTTTAAATGTTGCAAATGGTATACCTAGTTTTACTATAAATTCAAACTTAATTCCAAATGCTGGGAATACTACAATCGTAATAACTAATATTACCAATGTTACAAACACATTAACTCATTGCACCAACACATCCACATTCTCAGAAGTTTTTGTTGTGAATGCCACACCTGATGTCAGTACCATGATTGTCACTGTTAAAGATGGATGTTTGGGTCAGGACTTAAATGTTGATTTAACGGGATTAGTAAATTTAACCAATATTACTGTGAGTTATGCGGTATCTGGTGCCAATACAATAGCTTTGCAAACAATTCCTTTGATCGTAAATGCGGGAAAAACCAGTTTTTTAATTCCAGGATCATCCCTTTCTGCAACAGGTGATAACACATTGGTTCTAACTAATATTACGGGAAATAGTTGTTCTACCAGTATCAATACTATTTCCGAAGATTTTGCTATTAATACTATACCAAGTTCCCCAACTGCAGGGGATCAAAATTTTTGTGAAACCGATTTGAAAACGGTAGCAAACCTAGTTCCAAGCGGAAGCCAATACAATTGGTATGATACAGCTACAAGTACAACACCTTTGGCATTGGACAACCTTTTGGCGACAGGAGATTATTTTATCAAAGAAGTGAACGGAACTTCAAGTTGTGAATCAGTGGCAACTGCTATTAATGTGCTGATCAATACTGTTGCATCACCCGTTTTAGAATCCAGCGGACATGAATTTTGCGGAGTAGAAAAACCGACAATTCAAGATTTATCAGATAATGTTACCTCCAACGGAACTTTAAGCTGGTATGATGCTGCCGCAAATGGCACTTTGCTTACCAGCACTGATTTACTAACGGAAGGAACTACCTATTATGGTTTTTATAATGATACAAGCACAGGTTGTTATTCCAATCCTTTGGTAGTAACTGTATCGCTTACGGATTGTACTGCTACTGCTGACAATTTTTTTATTCCTGATGGATTTTCGCCAAATGGAGACGGGGTAAACGAAACTTTCCAAATTATAGATATCGAATTTTTATTCCCAAATTATGCATTAGAAATTTTTAATAGATACGGAAATGTATTATTCAAGGGTGACATCAACAAACCAGCCTGGGATGGGAAAAATTCTAATTCAAGTTTTATTAATGGTGATGCGCCTACTGGAGTTTACTTTTATATTATCCATTATAATAAAGACAATTTGGCTCCAAAACAAGGCCAACTTTATTTAAATAGATAATTCATTTTTTACCTACTAAACTTATTCTAATGAAGAAATTAATACTTCTTGTGTTTTTTTTCCTTTCCATACTAAAGGCAAGCGCTCAGCAAGATCCTCATTTTACGCAATATATGAACAATATGAGTGTTGTAAATCCTGCATACGCAACAGCAACTCCAGCAATACTTAATCTAGGAGCTTTGTATCGTTACCAATGGTCCGGAATTGAAGGCGCTCCAAAAACCCTTACCTTATTTGCCCACACGCCAATAAACCAAAAAATTGAAGCCGGTTTCTCTTTGGTTTCAGACAATATTGGCGATGGTGCCAAAAAAGAAACCAATTTCTTTGCTGATTTTGCCTATATCCTTCAGTTGGATGAAAAACAAAAATTGTCGTTTGGTCTAAAAGCAGGGGTTTCATCAATAAGTACTAACTTTAATGGCTTTAGATTGAACAGCGGTGATATTTCTACCGATGATGCATTTGCAGAAAATATAAATGAAACGGTACCAAACATTGGAGTAGGAGCCTACTATTTTACCGATAATTATTATGTTGGGCTTTCTGTACCAAACTTGCTTTCGTCTGAACACATCAAATCCAGAGCTGAAATCAATTCTTTTGGGCCTCAAGAAATTCATACTTTTTTAACGGGTGGATATGTTTTTGATATCAATGAAGCTTTCAAATTAAAGCCAGCAGTTATGGCCATTTTTGTAAAAGGAGCACCAGTTTCTGTCGATTTAACGGCTAATGTACTCTACAATGAAAAATTCGAACTTGGAGCGGCCTATAGATTTGGTGATGCCGTAAGCATATTGATGAATGTCAATGTAACTCCAAATTTGAGAGTAGGGTATTCCTATGATTATACCATTTCAAACCTAAGTCAATTCAGTTCCGGCTCTCATGAAATTGTACTATTGTACAACTTGGATTTATTAGGCAAAGGATACGATAAATCACCTAGATTCTTCTAAAAAAGCAAACATGAAACGAATTTATATACTCCTGATCGCATTTTCAATCCAATTCATACAAGCCCAGCAACAAGATTTGCAGAGAGCAAACGTATTGTTTGGTAAAACGTATTATAGCCAGGCTATTCCTTTGTATGAAAAAGTGAGTGCCAAAATCCAAACTGTGGAAGTAATTCAGCATTTGGGGGATTGTTATTATTTCACCAATGATTATGACAAAGCCCAACAGCAGTATGCTCTTTTATACCAAAGTAAAAGTGCAGCACTTAACGAAGACTATTATTTTCGATATGCCCACACATTAAAAGCCAAAGGAAGGTATGATGAAGCAAACGAAGTCATGCGAAAATTTTATTTGGCTTCGAATAATAATGCGGCTGTTGAAAAATTAAACAAAGACATCAAAACCTTGAAAAACGTTTCGGCGATTGGTGAAAGGTTCATTATTCAAAACTTAGCATTAAATACTGTGAATTCAGAGTTTGGCGCAGTACCTTTTGGCGATAACTTAGTATTTGCATCAGTCAAAAAGAAACCCAATCTATTTGACAAAACCTATAAATGGAATAATGAATCGTATCTCAACTTGGTGACCATTCCAATAATAAATGCAAACACAAATGATTCCACAGTGGCTTATTTCTCAAAAGATTTGAAATCGCCTATGCACGAATCAAATGCTGTTTTTACCAAGGATGGCAAATTCATGTATTTTACAAGGAACAATTCCAACAACGGTAGGAGAGGGAAGAACACAGAAAAAATATCAAACATTCAAATTTTTAGAGCTGAATTTGTGAAGGATAAATGGACTAATGTTACGGCACTGCCTTTCAATAGCCCTGATTATTCTGTAGAACATCCCGCTTTGAGTACAGACGAAAAGACACTTTATTTTGCCTCTGATATGCCAGGAACATTAGGTTCTTTTGATATTTTTAGCGTTTCGGTAGATGGTACTGTTTATGGTAACCCACTGAATTTGGGCGAAAAAATAAACTCTCCAAAAAGAGAACAATTTCCATTTGTTTCCAAAGACAATAAATTATATTTATCTTCCAATGGTCATGAGGGTTACGGTGGTTTGGATATTTTTGTCTCAGACATTCAGGGCAATTCGTTTTCCAAAACTTCGAATGTGGGGCTTCCAGTAAATTCTGGTTATGACGATTTTGCCTATTTCATAGATTCTGATTTGAAGGAAGGTTATTTTTCTTCGGACAGACCAGGAGGAAAAGGGAAAGATGATATTTATTCATTGAAAGAAACCAAAGAATTACTTATCGAAGATTGCAAGCAGTATATTGTCGGTATAATTACGGATGCAGACACGCATTTGGCATTGGAAAATGCTGCCGTAATCTTGAAAAACACTTCCAATCAGGTGCTTGACAAGGCAACTACAACTACAGATGGAAAATTTAGTTTTACAATTGAATGTGAGTCAAACTATTCTTTATTTGTTACCAAAGAAAATTATACTGAGAATTCCAGATCGCTGCGTATTTCTGCAGAAAGAAATAAATCGAATGATGGTTCTATGGAAATCCGATCGATGGAAATTATCAAAAAGGAAGAGCAGGCGGCTTTGGATAAAAAGTTAGCGGCCGATTTACTGATAGCTCAACAATTGAAAGCAGCCGAATTAGCTGCTTTGGAACAAAAAAGGAAAGACGATGCTATTGCCCTCCAACAAAAGAAGAAAGACGATGCTATTGCTCTTGAGGCCAAAAGACTGGCAGAAAGGGAAGCTGCTGAGCAATTGAAAAAAGACAAACTGGCCGCTGACAAGAAAAATGCAGCAATTGCAGAAGCCAAGAAAAAAGAAAAAGCCGCCGCTATTGTGGCCGCCGAAAAAGATGTGGTAAAAGACAAAGACCGATTAATCATCAAGACAGAACCTATCTATTTCGATTACGACCTGTGGTACATTCGAAAAGATTCCAAAAAGATATTGAATCGTGTCGTTGAA
>DATEOV010000581.1:0-8731 GCA_035273645.1 Flavobacterium sp.
CTTTGATAATTAAGTTCTGCAAATTTTATTTTAGGATTGTATAATGTATTTTCAGTGACATCAGTAGTTTTTTCTTTTAAATAAGGTTCTAAAATTACTACATCAGTAACAACATCAATAACATTCATAAGTTGGAACAACTGTGTTTTTTTAATTCCGTACAATTGTTCAGTTTCTAAATTTCGGTTTTCTTCTTCCGAAAAACTCAATTGCATATCATACAAATCGCTTCGAGGTTTGCTACCAATGGTAACTTCTTTGGTCACTCTGTCCAAGTTAAAAGAAGCTTGTTTGAGTTGCTCTTTTTGGATTTTCAGTAATTCCTGCGTGTAAAGTGCCTGATAGTAACTTTCCAAAATCTGTAGTTTATATTCATTTTCTATAACTTCTTTTTCGGCTTTGGCTAATTCAATATTGATTTTGTCTTTTTTTGCATTTGCAAAAGCATTAAAATCAATCAGATTCGTTTTGGCGTTGAGATAGAAATTATCATTCTGAATATTAGAGCTTACCCTTCCGTTTGTTGATGGATCAATGCTAGAACCAAAATTATAGCCTTGCTCTCCATATAAATTGACAACCGGTAACATTCGGTTTAAAACTGAATTTTGTGACTTCTGTGTTCTTATTATTTCCAGTTGCCTGATTTTGATTTCGATATTATTCTGCAAAGCCATTTCCATACACTTTGTAAGTGACCAGGGATTCCCCTGGCCGCTTGCCAAAGCACAAAATATTAAAAATGTTACTGTTAAAAAGTTTTTATTATTCATATTTCAAATATTTCAAAATATCAGTTTTCGTTGCCTGATAGGCTCTTGAAAGAACAATTATTAAGGTAAAAGACAATAGAATTATGAACCCAAAAATGAATGGAAATACTGTCATATCTATTCTAAAAGCAAAATTCTCTAGCCATTTGTTCAATAAATAATGCACAGGAAACAATGCAAGTAGAAACCCGATTATACAATACAAAATGTACTGTTTTGATAATTCTTTCAACAAAAGGTTGGTTTCTGCACCAAGTATTTTTCTGATCGCGATTTCTTTCATTCGCCTTTGCATAGAATAAGATGCCAATGCAAACAGGCCAAAAAGAGCAATGCCAATTACGACAACGTTCAGTAACGAAAAAAGGTTCTTCTGTTTCACATAACTTTCATACGTTCTGGCATACTGCTTGTCTACGAAATCATATTTAAATGGATATTCGGTATCGACAGTTGTCCAAAATTTATCGATTTCAGCAATAGTGTTTTCAACATCATCCGATTTTAATTTTACATAAATCTTACTTATATTATGAGCTATATCTACAGTTTTAGGATGATAGAAAGCCATGGGAGACACTTCAACCTCGGGACTTAATAAGTTAAAATCTTTAATAACTCCAACCACTTTTAGCTTTCGATTTCTAATGCTAATTTCCTGGCCAATTGCATCTTTCATACCCAATAATTTTTCTGCTTTTTCATTAATGATAGCACAACTAATCGTGTCCGAAGCATATTTTGGATCTAAATACCTGCCTTTCTTTAATTTTATTTTCATCATTTGCAGAAAATTATAATCTATTGCAACCGTACGGACTTTGAATAATACTTCCTTGTATAATAAGGGACCTAACGACTTATCCGAACCGTCAAAAGACATAAGAGCTGTCGAAATACCTTCTACTCCTTTTATTTTGGCTAATTCTTGTTGTATAGTTGTGTATTTGTTGTAAATATTTTGTCCGGGATTTTCTACTTCATAATCTGAATTTGAAAAATTTAAGGGTATTGTAATAACCTGATTTCCTTTAAAACCCAAATCTTTATTACTAATAAATTTTACTTGCTGGTACACAATGTGAGATCCAATAATGAAAAACGTTGCGATTGCAAACTGAAAAATCAACATTCCGTTGCGAAGCCAAACACCGCTTTTGCTTCTTCCAAAATTTCCTTTTAACACTTTTAGCATTTCAAAATTAGAAACATAAACTGCCGGAAATACCCCTGCAACTAAAATGGTAATGATTAGAATCAGAATTAATTCTATATAAAATTGACTACCAACAATCATTAAGTTTTTGCCTAGAAAATCATTGTAATATGGCAATGTCAATTCTACAATGACTAAAGCCAATAAGATCGAAAATGAACTGATCAAGATGGTTTCAAAAATGAATTGAGCAACTATATCGACTTTTGATGCGCCCACGATCTTGCGTACACCCACTTCTTTAGCACGTTTTATAGCATTGGCTGTAGTCAAATTGATATAATTGACAATTGATAAAATGAGAATTAAAATGGATAATCCTGCCATAATCAGCAAAAACTGATAATTGCCCCTACCCTCAGGATATCCATCCATTACTGAATGTAACCTGGCTCTTGAGAGTGGTTCCATAAAAACAGTAAAATGCCCAAGTTTCTTCGTCATTTCCTCTGGAGTAAAGCCGGCTTGTTTAGCAGTTTTTACTATACCTTCATCATAATATGCTTTTTCTAGCATCTTTCTGGTAACTTCCGTTTTCAAAGGATTTTTCAGTTTTAAAAGAATTTTTAATGAAAATAGGCCGTCATATTTTTCCGCCTCTTTCATTCGGTTGATTACAATATTTGGAGCAATAGATGAATTACCTGGAATGCGATATACAGCGCGAACAGTAAACATAGAATCAAAGCAATTAATTTGCTTTCCAATTGGGTTTTCACTACCAAAAACTCTTTTAGCAAGGTCTTCAGAAATGGCTATTCCTGAATCGTCTTTCAATGCTGAAATTGCATTACCTTGAAGAATTTTATAAGGAAAAAGAGAAAAGAAACTACTTTCTGCATTAATGATTTTATCTACTAATGTTTTCTTTCCGTTGTAAATAATTTTATCATTTTGATACCAATCGTCAGCAAAAACAATCGTTTCAACATTAGGATCTTTTTCTAAATGCGGTTTCAATCGTACTGGATGTTCTGCCATAACTGGCATATCGGTCAATTGAACCAATACCTGATAGACATTGTCCTTTTCAGGATTCCAAGCATCATAATTTTGCTCGTCATTCCAATAAAGTAAAGCGAAAATCAAACCTGCAATTCCTATAGCCAATCCTAATATATTTAGAAATGAAAACAGTTTGTTTTGTTTTAAATGGTAAATAAATATTTTTATATAGTTTAATAACATAGTTTAGATTAAGGTTAATTGCAAATAGATTTGAATTCTTTTTGCTTATTCATATTTCAAATATTTTAAAACATCAACCCTTGTGGCTTGATACGCTCTTGAAAGCACTACCAATAGCGTTAATGACAGTAAGGCTACAAACCCAATTATAAAGGGGTAGATTGAAATTTCAATTCGATAAGCGAAATTCTCTAGCCATTTGTTAAGCAAATAATAGGCAGGAAATAGTGCAATTAGAAATCCAATTCCACAAAAAAGAATATATTGTTTGGATAATTCTTTGAGTAGAACATTAGTTTCGGCCCCAAGTGTTTTCCGAATAGCAATTTCTTTTATACGTCTTTGTATGGAATAAGAAGCCAAAGAGAATAATCCGAAGAGAGCGATGAGAATTACAATTACATTCAATAAAGAAAAAAGATTCTTTTGTTTTACATAGGTTTTATAGGTCCTCATATAACTTTTATCAACAAAATCATATTGAAATGGGTAATCTGAATCCACATTCTTAGTCCAGAATTTTTCAATATCTGCAATGGTCTGCTCTGTATCGTCTGATTTTATTTTTACATAAATATGATTGATGTTTCCAATCATCCAACTGACAGTTTTAAAGTGGAAAAAAACCATTGGAGGAACTTTCCCTTGTGGGCTATAAAGACTGAAATCTTTGACAATACCAATGATTTTAAGCTTACGACCATTCCAATCAACAGTTTTTCCAATTGGATTTTTCTCATTCATTATTTTTAAAGCACTTTCATTGACCATCATCGAACTAATTGTATCTGATGCAATTTTTGGATCGAGATAACGCCCTTGTACCATTTCAATTTTCATCATTTCGAGCATACCAAAATCAACACCAATGTTTTGAGCTTGAATATTATTGCCGTTATGACTAAAACCGGAGGATGAATCATTTCCTCCACCAAATTTAAATGCGCCTGTTGTTACTTGCTTTACACCTTTTATTTTGGAAATTTCATTTTTGGTAGTGGTGTATCGATTGAATATTTGCTGTTCAGCATTTTTTGAGCTGCGAATAGCTTCTGATTTGAAATAGAAAATCTCTAAGACTTGTTCTCCCGAAAAGCCTAAGTTTTTATTACTTAAATAGCGTACTTGCTCATACACGATATAGGAGCCAATAATGAAGAAAGAGGCAATGGAAAATTGTAGAATAAGCATTCCGTTACGCAACCAAACACCGCTTTTACTTCTTCCAAAATTACCCTTTAAAACTTTTAATGTCTCAAAATTGGAAACATAAATCGCTGGAAAAACCCCGGCAAAAATTACGGTAATAAAAAAAATAAATACTACTTGTCCATAAAATTGACTTCCATAAATAATTAATTCTTTATCTAAAAACTCATTATAAAAAGGCAATGAAAGTTCTACAATGACCAATGCTAATAAAATAGAAATAGAAACAATAATGATAGTCTCAAATAAAAATTGCTTTATTATATCTGCCTTTGATGCTCCAACAATTTTTCGGACTCCTACTTCTTTGGCACGACGAATTGCATTTGCGGTCGCCAGATTCACATAGTTGACAACTGATAAGATTAAAATCAAAATAGACAAGCCTGACATTATTAACAGAAATTGATAATTCCCTTTTCCTTCAACAGGTCCTTGACCTTTTGTATGTAATCTAGAAACAGAAATAGGTTCTAATATGAAGTTGAATTTTCCGTATTTAGTTTCAAACTCTTTTGGAGTAATTCCTAAGCTTTTTGCTTCTTTAACCGTTTTATTTTGATAATAAATAGCGTTTAGTTTTGCCGAAAGTTGACTTGCTTTAGACGGATCTTTTAATTTTATAAACCAGCCATTATTAAAATTCCCCCAGTAATCTTTGTCAATATTAATTCTGCCTTTCATATTATTCACGATCGCATCGGGCGCAATAGATGAGTTTCCAGGAATTTTATATACAGCGGTAACGGTTACTTTTTTATCCTCATATTGAATTTGTTTTCCAATTGGATTTTCTGTTCCAAAAAAAAGCGATGCTGTCTTTTGACTCATAGCGATGCTATTTTCGCTCTGTAAAGCAGTCTTTGGATTTCCCTTCAGCAACTCAAAAGGGAAAAACTCAAAAAAGTCTTTTTGTGCATTAAATAATTTCTCGATGATTATTTTTTTTCCTTTGTATTTGTAAAGGGGCATTTCATACCAATTTGTACAAAGCATCATCTTATCGATATTTGGGTCGCCTTTTATAAAAGGTTCCAGAGTCACAGGACAATTTGTCCACGCATTACTACCTTCTCCTAAATCGACCAAAACTTGAAAAGAATTATCCTTATTAGGATTCCATTTATCATAACTCTGTTCATCATTCCAGTACAGAATGGCAAAAATCAATCCCGCAATTCCTATACTCAAGCCCAAAATATTCAAAGCAGTAAAAAACTTATTGTTTTTGGTATGGTATAAAAATATATTTATCCAATTTTTTAGCATAATTCCCTAGAGTTTATTGGCTTATTAGTACATCAACATTACGACCATTCGTTTTTTCCGAAAGTATTATTCCATCTTTCATATGAATCGTTTTTTGGGAAAAAGAAGCATCATAATCGGAGTGTGTAACCATCAAAATTGTCGCCCCATTTGCGTGTAAATCGGTAAGTAATTCCATCACTTCGTTTCCGCTTTTACTGTCCAAATTTCCTGTAGGCTCATCGGCAAGAATGATTTTTGGCTCGTTGATCAAAGCTCTTGCAACGGCAACACGTTGTTGTTGACCTCCAGAAAGTTGTTGTGGATAATGTTTTAATCGATGTGAAATTCCTAATCTCTCGGCAATAACTTCTACTTTTTTCTTTCTTTCAGAAGAAGGAACTTTGTTGTAAATCAATGGCAATTCGATATTGTCGTATACTGACAACTCGTCAATCAGATTAAAATTCTGAAAAATGAATCCGATACTTTCTTTTCTAGCTTTTGACTTATCACTTTCTTTAAGCCCAATCATTTCTTGATCAAGCAATTGATAGTTACCGCCAGAGGCACTGTCGAGTAATCCTACAATATTCAATAAAGTAGATTTTCCACTTCCCGAAGGTCCCATAATGGACACGAAATCACCTTGATTAATGGTTAGTGAAACTTCACTAAGTGCCATTGTTTCTACTTCTTCTGTTCTAAATACTTTTGAAAGGCTTTTAATTTGAATCATAATATTATTCGTTTTTTGATTGATGATACTTTATATAATTATTTGTTTTACTCTTTATTCTTGTTTCTTTAATCTATGCTCTTTTTCTTTATTCGAAATTCAAAACTTCTACTTCCTTATAATCTTTATAGGATGAAGTAATTACTTGTTCATTAGGCTTCAATCCGCCAAGAACTTCATAATACAGTGGATTTTCTCTCCCCAGTTTGATTTCTCTTCTTTCTGCTTTATTTCCGCTGACTACAAAAATCCATTTCCCGCTGGTCTCTTCATAAAAACTTCCCTTTGAAAGAACTTTGGTTTTAGTTTTTTCCGACAGATTTAATTTTACACCAAAACTCAACCCTTGTTTTAAATCCAGTTTTTCAGAGGAAACAAAATCCAATTCCACTTGAAACCTTCCGTTTTTAACTTCGGGAATTACTTTGGTTATTTGGACTTCAACAGCTTTATTATCAAAATCAACTGTTCCTTTTTGTTTCTCAGCAATTTTTTCTAAATAAAACTCATCTATATCAGCTACCAATTTATACCCTTTCATATCATCGATAAAACCAATGCTGGTGTTTTGTGCATAGGTTTTTCCCAATATTGGCTCAAACGAAGAAAGCCTTCCGGAAATTGGCGCTGTGATCAGGAAATTCTTTTTATTCATTCTCAAAATATCTAAACTTTTATTCATGAAACCAATGGATTGATTAAGTTGTCCAATCTGAACTTGATTTGCTAGTTTTTCTTTTTTGACACTTTGCTTGATGATGTTCATACGCTCTTTTTGAAAACGATAATTCTCTTGAGTCTTTTCCCATTCGTTTTTTGAAAGTATTTCTTTGTCAAAAAGTTTTTGGTTCAATTCGAATAAATTTTTGGCATCCAAATAATCGTGTTCTATTGCAATCAGGTCTTTTTCTAAATTTAATTCTTGATTTCTTAAATCGAGTTTGGCCTTATTCAAATTATTTACCTGCTCAATGATTGCTGTTTCCTGCTGCATGTAAGCTAGTTCTGCATTAGGATTATATAATCTTGCTAGAGGCTGGCCTTTTACGACCATATCTCCATTTTCGACAAATATTTCCTGAACCGCTCCACCTTCAATGATATTAACCAACATTGAATTTAAAGGGACAGCTTTTGCCTGAAAAGACATAAAATCTTCGAAAAAATCATTTTCAACTGTCTTGATGGTGATTTCATTTTTCTTTATTGTAAGACTTCTTTTCTTAGTTGCCGAAGTAAAGATGACATACCCAAAGATTAAGATAATTGGTAAACCGATTAAAAGATACTTATTTTTGTTAGTTTTACGTGTAATTATGGTGTCCATTGCTGATAATTTGATAAACATAAAGGGATTATCGTGCCAGAAATTTAAACATCATAATTTCCTTATTTTTAAGGCTTTATTTTTAAATGTATTTCTAAAGTGTTCGATAATGAACACCTTTTGTCCGAAACCGAACAACAATGAAAAAGACCAATGCCTCTATATTAATCATAGACGATCAAGAAGACATTCTTTTTGCCTCCAAAATGCTCCTTAAAAAGCATTTTGAAAACATTTTCACACTCAATAACCCTAAAAATGTGGTTGAATTATTGGCGAAAAACGTAATTGATGTCGTTTTGTTGGACATGAATTACAGAATAGGATTTGAAGATGGCAGAGAGGGTTTGTATTTATTAAAGGAAATAAAAACACTTTCGCCAAGAACCGTCGTTATTTTGATGACCGCTTTTGGTAAAGTCGAAACGGCTGTAGAAGGATTAAAATCGGGCGCTTTTGATTATATTTTAAAACCTTGGGAAAACGAAAAATTGCTCAGCGTTGTAAAACAAGGTGTTGATAAAAGCAGAAAAGAACAAAAGAAGTTAAATAATGTTGAGACTATTGATGAATTCTTCATTGGTAATTCAGATGTTATAAAAAGGGCTTATTCACTTGCAGATAAAGTAGCCAAAACCGATGCCAATGTTTTAATTCTTGGTGAAAACGGAACTGGTAAATTTGTTTTGTCACATCATATCCATCGACAATCAGAGCGAAAAAATAATCCCTTTATCCACGTTGATTTAGGTTCATTGAATACCAATATTTTTGAGAGTGAATTATTTGGCTATGTACAGGGAGCTTTTACAGACGCTAAAACTGATACGCCAGGACGATTTGAAATGGCTCAAAACGGAACTATTTTTTTGGATGAAATAGGAAACGTTCCCTTGCATTTACAATCTAAGCTTTTACAGGTTATTCAAACAAAAACAGTAACCCGATTGGGAGAATCGAAAGCTAGGCCTTTGAATGTCCGCATCATTACGGCTACCAATCTGAATTTGAAACAAGAAGTTGCCCATAAA
>DATEOV010000582.1:0-5310 GCA_035273645.1 Flavobacterium sp.
TTACGAAAGTTATATCGATAAGGATACCAGAAATCCATATCGATTTGTTAGGAAGATAAACGAAGGTGGATATACTAAAAATCAAGAAGGTTTCTTTAATCAAAACACTAATAAAATTTTAGTGAAAGATTACAAACACAAAACTGAAAAATCATTTGACATTTCCAAAAACACTCAAGATATATTGTCTTCCTTTTATTATTTACGGAATTATCCCAATATCAATAAAATTAAAGCAGGAGAATCAATAGTTATCGATATGTTTTTTGACAATGAGACTACAAAATTTAAGTTAAAATTCATGGGCAGAGAGGATATTAAAACTAAATTTGGCGTTGTTTCTACCATGATTTTTAAGCCTTTAGTGCAGTCTGGACGAATATTTAAGGAACAGGAAAGTTTAACAATTTGGATTTCAGACGACTATAATAAGATACCAGTTCGAATAAAAGCGAACCTTTTGGTAGGCTCTCTCAAAGCCGATTTAGAAGAATACAAAGGATTGAATAATCCGTTTAAATTAAAAGCAAAATGACGATAAACGATACTACTGCATCAATTTTGGACGAAATTGATCAAAAATTTCAAAAAATAAATCAAAAAACAGAGACACATCTCGAAGGCTTGCTTTGGTCAAAACCGATAACATATTGGGATTATATTCAAACAGATGCGTTATTGAATTTACAGATTCAAAGAACAACACTTCCTGATGAAATGGTTTTTATCATGTATCATCAAGTCAATGAATTACTTTTTAAAATGATACTTTGGGAAATGCATCAAATTTCCTATGCTGAAAAATTGACAACTGATTTTTTTACCGAGCGATTAATGAGAATTAGTCGTTACTTTGACATGCTTACCACTTCTTTTGATATTATGGGAGACGGTATGGAGGTAGAACAGTATATGAAATTTAGAAATACGCTAACTCCTGCCAGTGGTTTTCAAAGCGCACAATATAGAATGATTGAAATAGCTTCGACTGATTTAATCAATCTTATTGATTACCGTTTTAGAGCTACGATTGATAGAAATACACCCTACGAACATGCTTTGGATCATATGTATTGGCAAGCAGCGGGTAAAGATCATCAAACAGGTGAGAAGTCTTATTTGTTATTAGAGTTTGAACGCAAATACAAAGGGGCATTTTTGGCACAAATGGAGGAATATAACACGATAAACCTTTGGCAGAAATTTAAGCAATTGCCAGAATCCGATCGTGAAAATCCAGAATTAGTGAAAGCCATGCGTCATTATGATCACACCGTAAATATTACTTGGGTAATGGGACATCTAAATGCCGCCAGAAAATATATTGATAGTGGTAAAGGAGATGGTGAGGCAACAGGAGGAAGCGATTGGAAAAAATACATGCACCCAAGATACCAAAGAAGAATTTTCTTCCCGGAATTATGGAGTGAAGAGGAATTGGCTAATTGGGGAGTAGAAAACTAAAGATTAAAAAGAGATAACTTGAAGCAGGTAATTATAATTTTAGTAGTACTTTTTTCCTTGGCATCCTGTAATAGGAGTGAGGATGTTGTGGAAAATCAAGTAATTCCAAAGTCTAAAAAAAGTGATTTTGGGTTTAAATTTTCTGATTTTAATGTTGTTCAAGATTCTGTAAAGTCAGGAGATACTTTTGGAAGTATTTTGCAAAATCAAAACATTGGAGACAAAAAAGTATTTGATATTGTTGCTCAAGTGAAAGACACTTTTGATGTACGCACTATTAGAATTAATAAACACTACACACTGCTTCGTTCTAAGAATAAAACTAATACACTGAATGTTTTTATATATCAGCCTGATGCTTTAAATTATTATGTGGTTGATTTACGGGATTCAATTGCAAAGGTGTATAAAAAGACTAAGCCTTTAACATTAAAACGCCGAACCATTGGCGGAGTACTGAAAGGATCGCTATCTGAAACTTTGGAATCAGCCAAAGTTGAAGGAGCATTAGCAACTAGAATCTCAAAGATTTTTGCTTGGTCTATCGATTTCTTTAAAGTTAAAAAAGGAGATCGATTTGGGTTGACCTTTACCGAAAGATACATCAATGATTCTATTTATGATGGCGTAGATAGTCTCGAAGCTGCTTTTTTTGAATACAAAGGAAAGATTATTTATGCTTTTCCATTTGAGCAAATTCAAGGTTCCGGAAAAATAGATTACTATGATGAGGACGGAAAAACACTGAAAAATTTCTTTCTGAAAACGCCCATTAAATTTAGTCGCATTACTTCCCGTTTTACCTCCAATCGTTTTCATCCCGTACAACAAATTTGGAAGGCACACAAAGGAACTGATTATGCAGCGCCATATGGAACACCAATTTCTACAACAGCTGCTGGTATTGTTGAACAAACAGGTTATACTGCAGGGAATGGTAACTTTGTGAAAGTAAAACACAATAAGGTTTATTCTACTCAATATTTGCATATGTCTCGAATACTGGTAAGACGTGGGCAGCACGTTAATCAAGGACAAACTATTGGATTAGTTGGAAGTACAGGATTGGCTAGTGGACCACATGTATGTTATCGTTTTTGGAAAAATGGAGTTCAGGTTGACGCATTGCGATTGAAATTGCCAAACGGAGAACCGATGAACCCAAGAAACAAAGAACGTTTCTTAAAAAGAATCGAGCCGTTGAAATTTGAATTAGACAGTGTTTCCAATTTATAGAAATGATTTCTAAGCTTATTTAAGCCAAGTTGATTTATTCTTTTATTTGACATTTAATTGTTATATAATGTACTGATTTTAGTCCAATCAAACTTATTTCAGTAAATTTGCACAATTATAAAAAACTAGAATTAAAATGGCTTTAAATACAATAAACCCAACTGAAACTTCTGCTTGGAAAAAACTTCAGGCACACTATAATGAAATACAACAGGCTTCGATGACAGCAATGTTTCAAGCCGATTCTTCAAGAACCGAAAAATTCCATTTGAAATGGAATGATTTTTTGGTTGATTACTCCAAAAACAGAATTACTAAGGAAACAATTGATTTGTTACTAGAGTTAGCAAACGAAACAGGTTTGAAAAATGCTATTTCCGATTATTTTGGAGGAGCAATTATTAATCAAACAGAAAATAGAGCTGTTTTGCATACTGCTTTGCGTGCCAAAGAATCTGCTGTAATTAATGTGGATGGAATCAATGTGATGCCAGAAGTATATGCAGTAAAAAATAAAGTAAAATCATTTACAAACGAAATAACTTCTGGACAAAGAACAGGATACACTGGAAAACCATTTACAGATATTGTTAATATAGGTATTGGTGGTTCAGATTTAGGACCTGTTATGGCTGTTGAAGCTTTACAATATTATAAAAATCATTTAAATGTGCATTTTGCATCCAATGTTGATGGAGATCATGTAAATGAAATTATCAAAAAGCTAAATCCAGAAACGACCTTATTCGTTATTGTTTCCAAAACATTTACAACTCAAGAGACTTTAACTAATTCTGAAACTATTAAAGCGTGGTTTTTAAAATCGGCCAGCCAAGAAGATGTTGCTAAACATTTCGTTGCAGTTTCAACCAATATTCAAAAAGTAACTGAGTTTGGAATCAATCCCGATAATGTATTTCCAATGTGGGACTGGGTTGGAGGACGTTTTTCTTTATGGAGTGCAGTAGGACTTTCTATAAGCTTAGCAGTTGGATTTGATAATTTCAATGATTTATTAAGTGGCGCCAATGAAATGGATGAGCACTTCAAAACTGCTGATTTTGACAAAAATATTCCTGTAACACTTGCTTTATTGAGCGTTTGGTACAATAATTTCTTTGGCGCCGAGAGTGAAGCTTTAATTCCTTATACACAATATTTACAAAAATTAGCTCCTTATTTACAACAAGGAACAATGGAAAGTAACGGTAAGAGTGTAGGGCGTAATGGGGAACCAGTAAACTATGAAACGGGTACCATTATTTGGGGTGAGCCTGGAACGAATGCTCAACATGCCTTTTTTCAGTTGATTCACCAGGGGACCAAATTGATTCCTTCAGATTTTATTGGATTTGTTAAACCTTTATATGGAGATGACGATCATCATGATAAATTGATGTCGAACTTTTTTGCTCAAACAGAAGCTTTGATGAATGGGAAATCAGAAGAACAAGTTCAAGCTGAGTTTGATAAACAAGGATTGAGTGCTGAGAAAGCAAGCGTTCTTTTGCCGTTTAAAGTGTTTACGGGAAATAAACCGACTAATACAATTTTGATTCAAAAATTGACACCAAAATCATTAGGCTCCTTGATTGCCATGTATGAGCATAAAATCTTTGTACAAGGTATTATTTGGAATATCTTTAGTTTTGATCAATGGGGAGTTGAACTTGGAAAACAATTGGCCAATTCTATATTAGAGGAGATTAATACTAAGAAAGTTAATAATCACGATAGTTCTACAAAATTTTTATTGAATCATTTTTTAGACAATAAGTAGATAGCTTGTGTAATAAATTAAAAGCTCTGATTTTTTAATCAGAGCTTTTTTTATTGAACGAAAATCGAAATTTGTATGTTCTGATCAAAAAATAAATAACCTTAGGCTGAAAAACAGGTATTAAATTCTTATTTTTTGCAATTAAAAACAGATAATTTGTTAAAACATTAACGATAAAATTATAATATGCTTTTTCTGAATGCAAAAGTTATTAAAAGCGCAATTTCTTAAAGCTTTCTTAACATTAATCCGTTCAAATGTTATAATTTTGCCAAAAATATTTAAAATAATAAGAATGAAGACAATGAAAAATTGGTTACTCTCTGGATTACTGTTTTTGATGGTTTCGACCGTATTTTCACAAGGAAAAATTACTGGAACTATTACAGATGGACAAGGTCCATTACCTGGAGCAAATGTTGCTATTAAAGGTTCATCAGCAGCTGCTTCAACAGGTTTTGATGGTAAATTTAGTATTGATTCTGCTGTAAATGCTGGACAATTAATTATTTCTTACATTGGTTTCGAAAACCAAACAGTAAGCTTTTCAGTTTCAAGTAATGGAACTACTGACTTAGGAAATATTGTTTTGGTGTCTAATTCCAATCAGTTGAGTGAAATAGTTGTTAAATCATCTGTTGTGGATGTTGCAAAAGACAGAAAAACACCTGTTGCTGTTTCGACTATCAAAGCAAGTGAAATTCAAGCAAAATTAGGTACTCAGGAATTTCCTGAAGTTTTAAAGAACACTCCTTCAGTTTATGCTGTAAAAGGTGGTGGTGGATTTGGAGATTCAAGAATTAGTATTCGTGGATTTAGCCAAAATAACA
>DATEOV010000583.1:0-2934 GCA_035273645.1 Flavobacterium sp.
TTCGCTGTTGCAGCTTCTTTATCAATTTTTCCAATCAAACCAGCCAATACTTTTCCTGGACCTACTTCTGTAAACAAAGTAGCGCCATCGGCAATCATTTGTTGTACGGATTGTGTCCAACGTACTGGAGCAGTCAATTGAATGATTAAGTTTTTCTTGATTTCGTTGGCGTCAGATACTGCGTTTGCTGTCACGTTTTGATACACCGGGCAAATAGGAGTTGAGAACGTAGTTGCTTCAATTGCAGCAGCAAGTTCCTCTCTTGCAGGTTCCATCATCGGTGAGTGAAAAGCTCCTCCAACAGGTAATAATAATGCACGTTTTGCACCAGCGGCTTTCATTGCTTCACAAGCTTTTTCTACTGCAGAAAATTCTCCTGAGATTACTAATTGTCCAGGACAATTGTAATTAGCAGCTACTACAACACCATCAATAGATGCACAAACTTCTTCAACGATATTGTCTGCCAATCCTAAAACGGCAGCCATTGTTGATGGCGTGATCTCGCAAGCTTTTTGCATCGCCAAAGCTCTTTGAGAAACTAATTTTAATCCGTCTTCAAAAGACAAAGCGCCATTGGCAACCAATGCAGAAAATTCACCCAAAGAATGTCCAGCTACCATTTCTGGTTTGAAATTTTCTAATGTTTTGGCCAAAATAACCGAATGTAAAAAAACCGCCGGTTGCGTTACTTTGGTTTCTTTCAATTCCTCAGCCGTTCCTTCAAACATGATATCAGTAATGCGGAAACCTAGAATTTCATTCGCTTTTTCGAATAATTCCTTTGCTAATGGTGAGTTTTCATATAAGTCTTTGCCCATTCCTGTGAATTGCGCGCCCTGACCTGGAAATACGTATGCCTTCATATTTTTTCGTTTAAAGTTTAAAAGTTTCAGATTTTCAAAAGTGAAATCAAAAAACCGACTGCAAAAGTACTACTTTTTTTAGGAGCAACAATTTTTTGGACATCAAGAACAATTCTCCTGCTGTCATTCCAATTCCCGATAAAGAAAAACTACGGCAAAAAAGCCTTGTTTTCCTAAATCGGGAGATTTTCCCTTCCATCAGGGCTAAATTAGATTGTTTTATTTTTATAAGAACAGAGCTTTGGAATTAGTTGTAATATGATAATTATCATACGTTTAAGTGATTTATTATTCGTAAATTTGGTTGGGGTTGATTTTATTTTGCATAAAGAAATTGATTTTTTTAAATCCACTCTTTTTCCTAAAATGGTAAAACTATTTATTCTGGATTGATAAAAATACACAAACCCCGATTTGATGAAGTTGGACTTATTTATCAAGATGATAAAATAGTATAAAAACTAAAAGGCCTTTCTACAGCAACCAAAACACTTTTACTTATTGTGATAATTAAAAAATAAATTTATGAAAGTCTCTGTTACCCGAAAGAATGTAAAGTTTTTACCTGATTCTAGTAGAGTTGTCGCTCGATATTTTATGAGCGGAGAAGAAAGAACCAAAGAATTGATTGGTCGCATACTGGCGATGAATGATCAGGATGTGAATCATACTTTGGAACAAATATTCAGAGAATTTGCAAGGCGTCACCGGAATATTTCGTCTTTGTTTTATAAACATTGTGGAAACGTTCGGTCAATAATAGAGGAAATGCAGGTAAATTATGAGGAACTCTCAGACGAAAGAAAAATGCTTATCGGCTCGTATTTTACAATGGAATATTCCATAGAATCGGCTGCTTTTTTTAATCCTTCAATGGTAGAGGATTTTGACCAATCGAGTTTGGAAAAAGGAGAAAAGCGTGTAGTTCTCTCTTTTCGGGCTACAGGGGAAGGGCATGTCTCTTCCATTGTATTTAGAAGAGGAATTATTGATAAAGACAATAATCTAAGGATGATGCGAATTGGGGATAGTATTGAAAAAGCGGAGGTATCGCACAAAATGATGTTCAATAAAAAGCGAATTTTGTCCAAATTAAACGAAATGCATACACTGGACATTTATTCATCCATAATGTGTGACTTGCCGGAAGTCTTTGAGTATTCTGTTTTTAAAGATTTGCTAAATACAGAATTAACCAATCCTAATATTAGTAAAGAAAAAAAGGAAGCTTATGAAGAAGTGATTTGGTTATTGGATTCGTTTTATGACATACAATTCAAGCATGATTCCGATATTTCAGAACGTGTTATATTTCCAGTGTCGGATGTTGAGAGTCGTGGGATTGAAGATGCCCGTTTTGTTCGTTTTGTGGATGACGATGGTTCCGAAAGTATAATGGGAACTTATACTGCTTATAATGGACATTCCATCCTTTCAAAATTAATTACCACAGAAGATTTTTATACGTTTCGAGTGATGCCTTTGCGTGGTGAAGGGTCGCAGAGCAAAGGGATGGCGTTATTTCCCAAGAAGATCAATGGTAAGTATGCCATGCTGAGTAGAATAGATGGAGTCAATAATTATCTGATGTATTCGACACGACCCAACGAATGGGAAGATCCACAACTTATTCAGAGCCCCGAATATCCATGGGAATATACTCAAATTGGGAATTGTGGTTCCCCCTTATGGACTCAAGAAGGTTGGTTGGTGATTACACATGGAGTAGGAGCAATGCGACGTTATTGTATAGGTGTGTCCTTGTTTGACTTGAATGATCCCTCAAAGGAAATAGGGAGGTTGCCTGAGCCTTTGTTAACCCCTTTGGAAGATGAGCGTGAAGGATATGTGCCCAATGTGGTCTATTCCTGTGGTTCGATAATTCACAATAACAGCCTTATATTGCCTTATGCTGTTTCGGATTATTCTTCTACTTATGCCGTAGTGGATATGGTCGAATTAATGGTTGCCCTAAAAAACAGTAAAAAGTAATTACGGCCAAATATTCTAATCTATAAAGAATTGCAATAGAAAAACATCGATGAAAATAGTAATAAGTACAAGTGAA
>DATEOV010000584.1:0-7291 GCA_035273645.1 Flavobacterium sp.
CCAGCCAAAAAAGCGACTGCAGCGAAGAAACCTGTTGTTAAAAAAGCAGTAGCCAAAAAAAAATAAAGAATTAAATTAAATTCAATTCTTCCTCATTTTTTTCTTTAGTAGGAAATAGTAGAGGAGAGGTAAAAGGAAACAAAAAATGGAGTTTGATTTTTTAGAACCATTAAGTGAAGAATTTCTGAACTATGTTTTAGGTTTATCTGCTCAGCATTTGGGTAGTAAAATTGTTTTACATACTAATGAGGCAATACCCGATTTGAATAAAATTAATATTGCAATAATTGGTGTTCTTGAGAATAGAGGTGATAAGGGTAGGAATATTGATGTTGACCTAAACGCGATTCGAAAAGAAATATATGGAATGTTTCCAGGGAATTGGAATGTCACAATTGGTGATTTAGGGGATATTCTTCCAGGTAACTCAAAAGAAGATACTTTTTTTGCTTTAAAAAAAATAGCTTCAAGTCTTATAAAAAGAAAAATCATACCTATAGTTATTGGTGGATCTCAGGATTTAACCTATGCATTGTATAGAGGGTATGATGATTTGGAGCAAATGGTGAATTTAGTTTCTATTGATAGTAGGTTTGATTTTGGAAAAGAAAATGAGGTTATTAGTTCTGATTCTTTTTTAACTAAAATTATTATAGACGAACCTAATAATTTATTTAATTTTTGTAATATTGGCTATCAGACTTACTATAATTCTCAGGAGGAGATAGACCTGATAGAAAAGTTGTTTTTTGATGCGTATAGACTAGGTGAGATTTCAAATAATATTTCAATTTCTGAACCGGTTTTTAGAGATGCAGATGTTGTGAGTATAGATTTGAATTCACTAAAATCATCAGATTCTGGTAATTTTACTGTTTTTAATCCAAACGGTTTTAATGGGAAAGAAATTTGCTCGTTATCCAGATATGCTGGGATAAGTGATAAGGTAAGTTCGTTTGGGATTTTTAATCACAATAATTCAAAACAGGAAGCGGTAATTATTGCGCAGATATTTTGGTATTTTATAGAAGGATATCATTATAGGTCAAATGAGTATCCTTTTGGGAGTAGAGAAAATTATTTAAAATATATAGTTCCACTTGAAGAAGAGGATTTGGTATTTTATAAAAGTGATAAAACAGATCGTTGGTGGATAGAGATACCGTTTATTTCAAACTCCAGCAATAAATTGAAAAAAAACACGTTATTACCGTGTTCGTATGAGGAGTATTTGGCTGCTTGTAATCAGGAAATGCCTGAAAGATGGTGGAAAGCTCAAAGAAAAAACATTATATAAATTTTAAGTTTTAAAACACTTAATAAATCTATAGTAAAAACGTTAATTTTATGTGAATATTTTAAATATTTGCGATATACTTACAAATTTTTAAAAATGATGTTTTTTATCGTTCTTTTTTAGCACTTTGGCGATAAAATATTTTTTTTTAAGAATTTTTAACATACATTTGACCAAATATTAAGTGACTATAAAAGAATTGTTTTTTAGATAAAAAATAAATACGTTTGCAGTCCTATTAATAATGAATAGATAACCCCAATTTTTATGAAGAATTTCATTGCATTTACGGCAATTTTAACAGTGTTGATTAGCTGTGGTAGATCAAGCGACAAAGGAGAGTTGGTTGGTGTAAAAGGAGCAAAGTGGCATCCTGAAAAACCTTATGGAATGACACTAGTTCCTGGTGGCTCATATATCATGGGTAAATCTGATGATGATGTTGCTAATGTTGCCGACGCGCCAACAAAGACAGTTACTGTTAGGGCATTTTATATGGACGAAACAGAGATTACAAATAGCGAATATCGCCAATTTGTGGAATGGGTAAAAGATTCTACAATTCGTTTTCGTTTGGCTATTTTGGCTGAAGAAAGTGGTCAAGGTGCTGCTAGCGATGGGAAAGGTAAAGGAAAGAATACAGGAAGTATAGCTGATTATTCTTTTAGTAATAACAATTCCGATCCTGAAAAAATGACAGCATACGATAAGTATATGTATGATAACTATTATAGTATCGGTACAGATAAAGATCCGAATGCTTATAAAAGATTAGATAGAAAAGCTAAATTAGTTAATGACGTTAAAAAATATCCAGATGAATTTTACACAGAAGTTATGGATTCTATGTATTTGCCTTTAGAAGCATCTTATAATGGATTGAGAACTATTGATGTAAATAAACTTAAATTCCGATATACTTGGATGGATATTCAAGCTGCTGCTAAAGCTAAAGTAGGAAAAAGACAGGATTTTATTAGAACTGAAGAGGTTAAAGTCTATCCAGATACTACTGTTTGGATTAAGGATTTTGCATATTCTTATAATGAGCCAATGCATAATGACTATTTTTGGCACAAAGCTTATGGTGAATATCCTGTTGTTGGGGTAAGTTGGGTTCAAGCTAAGGCTTTTTGTGAATGGAGAACTTTAAATAAAAATAGTTATTTAAAATCTAAGAAAAATCACGTAGATAATGTGAACTCTTTTAGATTACCTTCAGAAGCAGAATGGGAGTATGCTGCTAGAGGTGGTCTTGAATCAGCTACTTTTCCATGGGGAGGTCCTTATACAAAAAGTGACAGAGGATGTTTTATGGCTAATTTTAAACCTAACAGAGGGGATTATGCTGCAGATCAGGCTTTGTATACTGTAGAAGCTAAATCTTATGAGCCTAATGGATATAATTTGTATAACATGGCTGGAAACGTTTCTGAATGGACGGATTCTGCTTATGATGCTAATTCTTATGATTTTGTGTCTACAATGAATCCTGCAGTTATAGACAACTCAAATAAACGTAAAGTTGTAAGAGGCGGGTCTTGGAAAGATGTTTCGTATTTCCTTCAAGTAAGTACTCGTGCATTTGAATATGCAGACTCAGTTAGAAGTTACATCGGATTTAGAACAGTTCAAGATTATATGGGAACTCAAACAACCGGTAATAAAAATAAATAACCCAAATTTAAATAAAAATAACCTATAAATTAACTTTAAAATTTTTACAAAATGGCAATATTGAGCAAAAAAGCAATGAATTTTACCTATGGTATGGGAGCGGCAGTAGTAATTATCGGAGCCCTATTTAAAATTCAACATTATCCTGGAGCGAGTGAATTATTAATAATTGGTCTTTGTACAGAAGCTTTCATTTTTGCTCTATCGGCATTTGAACCAGTTGAGCATGAATTAGATTGGTCTTTGGTATATCCTGAATTGGCTGGTGGTGAAAAATCTGAAAAAAAAGAAGTTGTATCTGATGATGCTGATGGAATGTTGTCTTCTAAATTAGATGCATTGTTGAAAGAAGCTAAAATTGATGGTGCATTGATGAATAGTCTTGGTAATAGTATTAGAAATTTTGAAGATGCTTCAAGAAATATTTCTCCTACAGTTGATTCTATCTCTGCAACTAAAAAATACAGTGAAGAATTGTCCATGGCAGCTGCCCAAATGGAATCTTTAAATAGTTTGTATAAAGTACAATTAGAAAGTGCTACTAGAAATGCTGAGGCTAATAAAGAAATTGCTGAGAATGCAAGTAAATTGAAAGAGCAAATGCAATCAATGACTGCAAATATTGCATCTTTAAATAATGTATATGGTGGTATGCTTACTGCAATGAGTAATAAAGGATAATTAGTTTTTTAACTATATATTATAATATTAAATAATAAACTAATTAGAAAAGATGGCAGGAGGAAAATTAACCCCTAGACAGAAGATGATTAACCTGATGTACTTGGTTTTCATCGCAATGTTAGCATTAAATATGTCCAAAGAAGTATTATCTGCATTTGGATTAATAAACGAAAGATTTGAAACGGCTAATAATTTAGCATTATCTACAAATGAAGCTATTTTGGCAGATTTGGATCTTAAAGCTCAAGATAAGCCTGAACAGTATAAAGTCCCTAACGAAATTGGAAAAAAGGTCGATGCAGCAACTACTACTTTTTATAAATATGTAGAAACTTTAAAAACGGGTTTCACTAAAGATATCGAAAGAGAAGAGAATGGCAAATTGCCTTACGAGACAATGGATAATTCGTCAAAATTAGACGAATCGTGGTTTAGTGGAGATGGTTTATCTGCTAAAGGTAAAGAAGTTGTCGCTGCTGTAGAGACTTATAAAGCGGCTATTAAATCAGCTATTGGTAGCGATCCTAAATTTAAAGATATTGCAGCTGAATTTAATAATAAGTTCAATACTGGAGATGTAGTCGACAGAGAAGGAGTGAAAAAAAATAATTTGGATTATCATTTTAAAAGTTTTCCTTTAATCGCTTCTGTAGCAAAATTAACAGCGATTCAAAATGATGCTAATGCTATAGAAAATCAAATTTTGAGCCGTTTAACTGGTTCAACTGCTGTTGCGGCAGCATCTATGAAAAATTATACAGCTATAGTTATTCCTGAAAAATCTGCTTTCTTTGCTGGTGAGGCTGTAAAAGGAAAAATTGTCTTAGGACGTTTTGATAAAGCAACTGTTCCAACTAAAGTTGTCGTGAACGGAAGCAATTTAAATCTTGGTTCTGCTTTACATGATGGTCAAGTAGACTTTAGTTTTGGTGCTGGTAATGTTGGTGAACATGACATTAATGGTAACTTTACTTTTATGGAAGATGGTAAACCAGTAGCTATTCCAATTAAAGGCAATTATGTAGTGGTTCCAAAACCAAATTCTGCTACTATCTCTGCTGATAAAATGAATGTAGTTTATAGAGGAGTTATAAATCCAATGACTATCTCTTTTGCAGGTATTTCTGCTGATAAAGTGTCTGCATCAGCTCCAGGTTTAAGTTCTGCAGGTAAGCCAGGTTCTTATAATATGAATCCAGGACAAGGTTCTGAAGTAGTTATCAATGTAACAGGTACTTTGCCAGACGGATCTAAAGTTTCTGATAAAAAAGCATATAGAATTAAAGGTATTCCACCTCCAGTAGGTGCAATTGGTGGGGAGCCTGGAACTGTTAAAGGAGCTAAGTCTCGTTTGGAAGTTTCCCAAGTATCTGCAAAGTTATTGGATTTTGATTTTAATGTTAATTTAATTGTCGTTGGATTTACTTTAAAAGTTGCTGGACAAGCTGCTGTAATTGTTTCTGGTGATAGAGTAAATGCACAATGTAAAACTGCTTTAGCAAGAGCAACTAGAGGTGATCAAGTTACAATTACTGATATTAAAACTAAATTAGTTGGTTCTGATATTATGCTTTCAAGAACAGCACCAGTAATTTATGAAATACAATAATATTTAAGTTACTATTTACTTAAATAACTTAATAATTAATAAAGATGAAGACTAAAAATTTAGTTGCGGTTATAGCATTTGTTGCGGGAAGTTTTTCTTCATTTGCACAGTCTAATTTGCTGAATGCTAAGACGCCAGATCAAATTGGAGTAAAAACTAAATCTCAAGTATCTCTTGATAATGATAAGCCTTTGGCTTATGGTTACGTGGATGATAGAGATATATTGATGGGTAAAACTACATGGGAGATTGTTGATTTGAGCGAAAGATTTAATTTTCCTCTTTATTTCCCAATCGATTCCACTAATATTGGAAAAGACAGAAGATCATTATTTGACGTTTTGATTAAAGGTATTAAAACAAATAAAATAACCGAGGTGTATGCTGATGATTATTTTAATACCAAAAAAACTTTCAAAGATATGAGTAGTTCGTTTACTTATATAGATACTACTAATGCTGGTAGAGAAGAAGTAAATGCCAATAGAGATTTGTATTACCCAAAAGCAAAATCGTCGATTACTTATAAAACTGTTAAAGGTAAAAAAGTAAAAGTGGTTGGTCCTGCTACTGTTCCTGTTGCTAAAGCTTTAGATCCTCAATTTATTGATAAAAGAGAACTTACAGCACAAGATATCACAGGATACAAATTAAAAGGGTATTGGTATTTTGATAAACGCCAAAGTGAATTGAAATATCGTTTATTAGGTATTTGTCCAATTGCTCCAGAAGCTAGAGAAGTTGGTAGTGAAAATCCTGATTATATTGATTTGTTCTGGATATTCTATCCTTCGATTCGTGATTATTTGCATCAGTATTTGGCTTTCAATGAGAAAAATTCGGCTATGCCAGTTTCTTTTGATAGAATTTTGGATTCACGTCAATTTAGTGGTGTTATTTACAAAGAAGAAAATGTATACGGTGACCGTTTGATTACTGAATATGTAAACGAAAACGCTTTGAATCAATTATTGGAATCAGATAGAATAAAAGATAAAATTCGTGATTTCGAACATGATATGTGGAATTACTAATTTCCTATTATTTTACAATAAAAACTCTTACTTAATTTAAGTAAGAGTTTTTTGTTTTTTACATTTTTTACATTATTTATGAATGATTATATTATTGTCGGGTCTGGTTTAGCTGGTATTTCTTTTGCGGAGACTGCCTTGTTGAATAATAAAACTGTTGTAGTTTTTAACGATGACTCTCAAAATTCCTCAAAAATAGCAGGAGGACTTTATAACCCAGTTATCTTAAAGCGTTTTAGTGAAGTTTGGCAAGCTCAAGAGCAATTGCAATTAATGGATGGTTTTTACTCACGCCTTAATGATAAAATTGAATCAAAGGTTGATTTCAAAATTCCTATATTAAGAAAGTTTTTTTCCATTGAAGAACAAAATAATTGGTTTACTGCTTCAGATAAACCAGCTTTGGCTCCTTTTTTGTCTACCTCTTTAATATTTAAAACTTTTGAAGGTATTGATTCTCCTTATGGTTATGGTGAAGTATTACAGACTGGATATGTTGATACTGCTTTGTTGGTTTCCGAATATCATGACTATTTATTGTCGAGCCAACTTTTGAGAACAGAAACTTTTGATTATAATGCTTTAATTATTGATGAAGAAGGAGTTTCTTATAAAGGAATAGATGCTAGACATATTGTGTTTGCAGAAGGATTTGGTCTACACGCCAATCCTTTTTTTAATGAACTTCCTTTGGATGGTACAAAAGGAGAATTGTTCATTATTAAGGCACCGCTTTTAAGCCTGGATGTTATTGTAAATACCAGTGTTTTTATTTTGCCATTGGGTAATGACTTATTCAAAGTTGGAGCTACATATAATTGGAAAGACAAAACAAATTTGCCCACTGAAGAAGGAAGAACTGAATTAATAGATAGAATTAAAGAAATTCTTTCATGTGATTTTGAAATACTTGAGCACTATGCAGGAGTTCGTCCGACAGTAAGAGACAGAAGACCATTAGTAGGAACTCATTCAGAATTTAAAAGAGTT
>DATEOV010000585.1:0-2625 GCA_035273645.1 Flavobacterium sp.
CTACAAATAAAAAGGCAGAGGCAACAACTGGAATAATGAATTTTTTTTGGAAAAAATTGGTTCTCATTTTCAATGGGCTAGTTTATATTGTACTAAAATAAGAATTAAATGCAACACCTTGGTTAATAAGAGTGGAGTTAATTTATTTTTAACAAATAATGAATATTCGTTTTTGCAGACTTCTATTTTTCTTTGCTTTCACTTACTGTCTTGATTTGCAACAGGAATTTCTCAAACAGCTGTATGGTTTTGGTATTGATTTCCTCATAAGACAAGCGGTCTTTGCTTTGGTAAAAAAACATAAATGAGTAAGGTTGATCCAGATTATCTACAAGTAAATGCTTGTTGAGTCTATAGGTTTCGCGGAGTATACGTTTGAAATAATTACGGTCAACCGCTTTTTTGAAATATTTTTTGGAAACCGAAACTCCTATTTTTATTTTTTCGCCTTCGCCAAAAGTTCCCGTGTTGTAAACCAATCGCAAAGGATATTTCGATACTGATTTACCTTCGGTAAATAACAATCCAATGGTTATTTTGCTTTTGAGTTTTTCGTTTTTGGGATAGGTGAAGTTCATTTTATTAAGTACACTTAGTTATAACATGGGCAAAGGTACAATTAATGTACAGTCATACAACAGACCGTTTTGAATGTAATTGTTTTTTCAATTGCTGTAAAAGTTTCTTTTTTATTGCTAAAAATTGTAATTAAGATTTTGTAAATTTATGTTTTACAAGTGATTAGGTGGGAATGGATTAATTGACGGAGTTATAAATAGACCTAAAAATATATTTCTTACTTTTGTGGCAAATTTAATAGTATGCAAAAGTTAATTTCGTATCCCTTATCTTTTATTGTTTTAGTGTTAATTTTATTGACTTTGGTAGTTTTTCACCCTATTCAATGGATTTGTTTACACGTATTTGGATATCAAGCGCATAAAAAAAGTGTTGATTATCTAAATTTTATATTGCTAAAAATCGTTATTATTTTAGGTACGACTTTTAGTTTTGAAAATAGAGAAAGAATACCAAAAGGAGTGCCAGTCATTTTTGTAGCAAACCATCAGAGTTTGTATGATATTATTGCGATGATTTGGTTTTTGAGAAGATCTCATCCAAAATTCGTGAGTAAAAAAGAGTTGGCAAAAGGAATTCCAAGTGTTTCTTATAATTTGCGTCATGGAGGTTCTGTAGTTATAGATAGAAAAGATCCAAAACAAGCCATACCTGCTATCAAAAAAATGGCAGATTACATTGAAAAGCACAAGCGTTCGGCTGTAATTTTTCCTGAAGGAACACGCAGTCGTAATGGAATACCAAAGGAGTTTGCACAAACGGGTTTGAAGATTTTATGTAAAAATGCACCATCGTCTTACATAGTTCCTATAAGTATCAATAATTCGTGGAAACTCTTAAAATATGGAACTTTCCCATATGGTTTAGGAAATCATATTACCTTTGTAGTTCATGAATCATTCGCAGTAAAGGATTTTGAGTTTAAAGATATCATGCAAAAAACCGAATCAGCGGTTGTAAACGGAATAAAAATTTAATAATTTATAAATAATGTCTATAAAAAACATTCGTCTAGAAGTAATGCAATTTCTAGAAAATAAGGTAGATAGTTTTGTTGATCAATACTTGATACCAGTAGAGCAGATTTGGCAGCCTTCTGATTTTTTACCTAATTCTGAAAGTGATAATTTCCTTGAAGAAGTAAAGGAACTTAGAGAAATATCAAAAGATTTGCCTTATGATTTTTGGGTAGCAATGGTAGGGGATATGATCACCGAAGAAGCTTTGCCAACTTATGAAAATTGGTTGATGGAAGTGGAAGGGGTAGATAATCTTGAAAGAAACGGTTGGGCTCAGTGGGTACGTCAATGGACTGGAGAAGAGAATCGTCACGGTGATTTATTGAATAAATACTTGTATTTGTCGGGTCGTGTGAACATGCGCGAAATCGAAATGACGACTCAACACTTGATCAACGATGGTTTTGATATTGGTACAGGAAGAGATCCATATAAGAATTTTGTATACACTAGTTTCCAAGAGTTAGCTACTTATGTTTCCCACAACAGAGTTTCGCAATTAGCCAAAAGTTATGGAGATAAGAAATTGTCAAAAATGTGCAAAATGATTGCTGGTGACGAAATGCGTCATCATCATGCCTATAGCCATTTTGTTACTGAAATTTTCAAAGTGGATCCAAGCGAAATGATGCTTGCTTTCCAGTACATGATGAAAGCCAAAATTGTTATGCCAGCACATTTCTTGAGAGAATCAGGGAATAAAATTAGTTCGGCTTTTGAACATTTTTCAGATTCAGCACAACGTATCGGGGTTTATACTGCAAATGATTATGTAGAAATCATGCAAAAATTAATTGATAAGTGGGAAATCGACAAAATTGGTGGTTTAACAGATGAAGCGGAAAAAGCCCGTGATTACTTGATGAAGTTACCTGCTAGAATGGCAAGAATCTCTGAAAGACTTGTTATTCCATCCGAATCATTCCAATTTAAATGGGTAGAACCAGCGAGATTGTAGATTTTGATTAACGATTAAGATTTTTAAAATTAAAATGATATTGCTGATTTTTGAGGTTTAGACTTTAAA
>DATEOV010000586.1:0-2125 GCA_035273645.1 Flavobacterium sp.
AAATTAGAAGAACCAGAAAATGATTGGGAAGAAAAATTAGATTTTAATGATATAAAAGTCAAACAGGTTTTGGACGCTATTGAGTCCTTGAAATACAATTACAGCATGGTGCTTACTCTATTCTATATTGAAGGTTATGATCAAGAAGAAATAAGCGAAATTCTTAAAATTAGTTATGCAAACTGTAGAACAACATTAAGCAGAGCTAAAGAAAGCTTAAGAAAAAAATTAAATGAGTTATGAAAATGAAAAATGAAAATGAAAAATTAGATCAATTATTTGAAAATTTAGAAAATCAATGGGATGTTCATGAAATGGATAACCAACATACAAATCGGTTTTCAGAAAAATTGGCTCTTAAAAAACGAAAAAAGAATTTTGGATTTATCTATGCAATAGCTGCTTCTGTAGTTGTCATGCTTGGGATTACATTGTTTTATACGAATAATGAAAGCCCTAAAGAATTGAAATTTGCTTCTAAAGAAACTAAACAGACTGATTCTATTTTCACCGTTTTGATTGAACATCAATTGGAACAAATTAAAGCTAAAAGATCACCTGAGAATGAAAAAATTGTGAATGATGCTTTGCAACAGATGAAATCGCTGGATAGCGATTATGAAAAAATCACTCATGAATTGGAAGTTAACGGTGAAAGTAAACCTATTATTTATGCTATGATTAGCAACCTACAAACCAGAATTTCATTTTTGCAAAATGTTTTGCAACGTATTGAAGAAACTGAAAAACTTAAAAATTTACACGATGAAAAAACAATTTAACATACTACTATTACTTCTTTTATTAATCCCATTTTTAGGATTTTCTAATGATGATTTTAACTATACCAAACAAAAAGTTATCAGTAAAGCCTACATCGTGAACAGCGACGCCGGAATAAATGTCGAGAACTCTTATGGAAGTATTTTTGTTACTACTTGGAATGAAGATAAAATTGAAATTGAAGTTATCATTAAGGTTAGTGGCGATAATGAGAAATGGGTTAACGAAAAATTAGCTGGAATCGATGTCGATTTTGTAGCTTTAAAAAGCATGGTTAGTGCGAAAACTATCTTTGGCAATACTAGTACAAGAAACAATGGAAGAAATAATAATTTTGAAATCAATTACACTATAAAGATTCCTAAAAACGGAACAGTAAAACTCAATAACAAGTACGGAAATATTGGTACTTCAGATCTTTTTTCCACAACCGATATCAATTGTAAATATGGAAAAATTAATTTAGGAAAACTAAATGGTAACAGCAATACTGTTCAAATTGGTTATTGTTCAAGTTCCACCATAGAATATTTAAAAAATGGTGCGATTACCTCCAAATATTCTGGATTGAAAATGAATGAAGTTACTAAACTTGATCTACTTTCAGATTATTCTGAAATTGAGATTAACGAAGGCAATGATGTAAAATACAACAGTAAATACGGAAGTGTAAAAATTAAAAAACTCAATTCATTAGATGGAATCGGAAACTATCTGACAATTGATGTAGGTTCTGTCTCAAATCAATTGAAAGTAAACACTAAATATAGTAATATCTCAATTGATGCGATTCAAGCCAAAGCCAATAATATAAATATTGTAGCAGGATATACAGGTGTTAATATTGGTTTTCTACCTAATTATAATTTTGATTTTGATGTTTCTGTAAGATATGGAGATTTTAGATATGACAATGAGTTGAGTGTGAACTCCAGAGAAGAAACTAATTATACTAAAAGAGTTAGTGGTTTTTACAAGAAAAAAGGAGAAAATAAAATTTCAATTACATCCGATTACGGTAATGTAAAATTGTATAAAAAAGAAGTTCAATAATAGTTTCAATCATACTATCAAATTAAAAAATCATGTTCAATTATAATTTTTAATCTATGAAAAAATCAATTCAATTAGTAGTTTTTAGTGCTTTGTTTTTTACAACAATTGCAAATGCACAATGGTCAAAAATAAAAGGAAACGGAAAAGTTGTTACCGAAAAGAGAACTACTGCCGGATATGACGAAATAAATGTTTCAGGCTTTTTTGATGTAGTATTGGTTTCTGGCAGCGAAGGTGCTATATCCATTCAAGGAGAAGAAAATATACTTCCTTATATCAAAGTTGA
>DATEOV010000587.1:0-2094 GCA_035273645.1 Flavobacterium sp.
CGTAAATAAAATAAAAGCAAAAGTTATTGCTGGTGCGGCTAATAATCAATTAGCAAATGAAAATACACACGGATTGATTTTGCAAGAAAGAGGTATTCTTTATGCTCCAGATTTCTTGATTAATGCTGGTGGAATTATCAATGTTTATGCTGAATTGGCTCATTATGATAAAGCAGAGATTATGCGTAAAACCGAAAATATCTACAATACTACATTAGAAATTTTTGATTACGCTGTTGCAAATGGAATAACGACTCATCAAGCCGCTTTGACTATTGCCCAAAATCGTATTGATTTAAGAAAAATAGAAAACAGTAAAAAATAGTTTACAGTTTACAGTATTTAGTCTCAGTTTGCAGTCTCGATTAGAGTCTGAAAACTGAGACTTTTATTTTTAGTTCGTTTGAATATTGCGACTGTGACTGAAAACTATATTAAATAAAGTAACCATAAATTTTCTTTTGAGAGATGAAATTCCTAATTTTGCAGACTAATTTTAAAAAGTTCTTACAAGGTGGTAAATAGAAGACACATCCGCGTTAAAGTCATGCAATCCATTTATGCGATGCATCAAAATGGTTCTGATAATCTAGAAAAAGAAGAAAAATTTCTTTTTTATAGTATTGACGCCATTCAAGATTTATACCTTATCATGCTTTCTTCACTGATAGAAATATGTAAAAAGGAAACTGTTTTTTTACATCTGTCGAGCCAAAAACATTTGGCTACTAAAGAAGAACGTAACCCAAATGAGAAATTCATCAAAAACAGTATTTTTCAAATTCTTGCCGAAAATAATTCCCTTAGCATAGCTCTAGAAAATCGTTCAATCAACAATTGGGCTTTAAATGATGATTATATTATTCTTCTTTTAAATGCCATAAAAGAAAGTGATTTGTATGCCAAATACATGAGTAATGAGGTAAACACTTTTGAGGAAGATAAAGAGTTTATCGTTGATATATTTGCGGATGTAATTGTTCCAAACGAAAAATTATATGATTATTTGGAAGATGATAAATTGACTTGGATTGATGATATTCCTTTGGTAAATACTCATATTATCAAACAGCTAAAGGCAATTAAACAAGGTGAGGACGATAATTTCAGAGTTCCAAAATTGTACAAAGACAATGAGGATAAGGCTTATGTAAAAGATTTGTTTAGAAAAACAGTTTTAAACGAAGTGGAACTGGCCAAAGAATATGTTGATAAAACACCTAATTGGGACAGTGAGCGTATTGCCGAAATCGATACAATTATCCTTAAAATGGCTATATGTGAGTTCTTGAAATTCCCTTCTATTCCAGTAAAAGTAACTTTAAATGAGTATCTGGAATTGGCCAAAGAATATTCAACTCCAAAGAGTAGTATTTTTATCAATGGAATATTGGATAATTTGGTAAAAGAGCTTGAAGCAAAGAAAAGAATTGTAAAAATTGGAAGAGGTTTGATGTAATAATCAAGATTTAATTCCAAATTTTGCAACGAAATAAAAACAATTAACAAAAACTAAATTTTAAATTATGGGACAATTACAACAGTTTTTACCATTTCTATTAATGTTTGTGGTGATTTATTTTTTTATGATCAGACCACAACAAAAACGTGCTAAAAACGAAAGAGAATTTGAAAGCGCTTTGAAAGTAGGAGATAAAATTATTACCAAGAGTGGTATTCACGGGAAGATATCAGAAATAGCTGATTCTACTGTGGTTATTGAAACAATGGCTGGAAAATTGAAAATGGAGCGTTCTTCAATTTCTATGGAATTGAGCGCTACTTTGAATAAAAAAGAATAGTCAAGAAAGTATAAAATTTAAAATCCCAAATTCCGATTTTCTAATTGGAATTTGGGATTTTTTTATTTATAAACAGGTATTATTTTTTCTTATTCTTTTTGGTCTTTTTTGCCTTAGCCTTAGCTTTTTTCTCTTTTATTTTAGCTTTTAACTTTGCTTTTTTAGCTTTGTCTTTTTTTGCTTTCTTAGCTTTTTTTGCTTTTTTCTTAGCTTTTTCTTTTGCCTTGGCTTTTTTCTCTTTTTCTTTCTCTTTTTCTTTCATTTTTTATTTTTTTTTTTTTTTTTTTTTTTT
>DATEOV010000588.1:0-3938 GCA_035273645.1 Flavobacterium sp.
AAAGAATAATAATACATTTGCGGAAAATAACTATCAAAATAAAAAAAATGAAAAAAATTATTTTTGCTGCTGCGGCAGTATTAGCTTTTGGATTTGCAAATGCACAAGAACAAACAAAAAAAGGGAAATGGTTAATTGAGGCTAACACAAATTTTGGTGCTACTACAGTTGGTAACACAAGTTTTCAATTAGCTTCTTCTGATGGTGATACTGCTTGGAACTTAGGAGCAGAGGCTGGTTACTTTGTTGCAGATAATTTGGCTGTTAAAGCTGGATTAGGTTACGGAGATGACGGAAGCGACTTTAATTCAAGTGTTTTTTCCTATAAAGTAGGGGCAAAATATTATTTGATGAATAAATTTCCTCTTGAGGCTTCTTTTACGGGAGCAAGTATAGAGGATTTTAACGAAAATCCTTCTTATTTAGGATTACAGGCAGGATACGCTTGGTTCTTGGGACCAAACGTTTCTGTTGAGCCAGGTCTTCGTTACAACATTTCGTTAAACAATGATTTTTATGAAGATGTTTTCCAGTTAAATATTGGATTTGCATTACACTTCTAATATTTGTTAGGAATCAAAAAAAGACCTCCCAATTCGGGAGGTTTTTTTTTACCCAAAAAAGTCCTTACTTTGTCCTAATGAATTGGGAATCGTACCTAAAGAGTTATCAGTCCTATCTTAAGATTGAAAGAGGTTTGTCAAAAAACACCATTGACAATTATTCTTTTGATATTGAGCGGTTGTGTTTGTTTTTAAGTCAAAATTCGATTCAAGTTTCTCCTATAGCCATCAATGAGGAAACAGTACAGCAATTCATCTATGCTGTTTCCAAAGAAGTAAATCCAAGATCCCAAGCCAGAATAATTTCAGGATTGAAAAGCTTTTTTTCTTATTTGATTTTTGAAGATTTTAGAAACGACAATCCTTTGGAATTAATTGAATCTCCAAAAACAGGACGAAAATTGCCAGATACCTTGGCAGTCGAAGAAATTGATGATATTATCTCTGCAATTGATTTGAGTTCTAACGAAGGGGAACGTAATAGAGCATTGTTGGAAACTTTATACGGTTGTGGACTTCGGGTTTCCGAATTGGTTTCCTTAAAAATATCCGATTTATTTTTTGAGGAAGGATTCATCAAAATTACCGGAAAAGGTAATAAACAACGTTTTGTTCCAGTTGGGGATTTGACACAAAAGTATATTGGAATTTATAGAAATGAAGTTCGCGTTCATCTTAGCGTTCAAAAAGGTTTTGAAGATACTTTATTTCTAAACCGAAGAGGGCGACAATTGACACGGGCGATGATTTTTACCATTATCAAGGATTTGACTGTAAAAATCAATTTGAATAAAAAAATCAGTCCCCATACTTTCAGACATTCTTTTGCAACTCATTTATTGGAAAATGGTGCCGATTTGCGTTCAATTCAATTGATGCTTGGTCATGAATCTATAACTACGACCGAGATTTATGTCCATTTAGATAGAAAATTTTTAACTGAAGTAATGAATGCTTATCATCCAAGGAAGTGATTTTTTGAATAAAATTTAATGTTTTGTGTAATATCTGTTTAAGATTCAATAGTTTTGTTAGTAAACTAAAGAAGTATAGTAAATAATGATTTTTACAGCCAATAAAAACCCAGAAGACTTAAATAAATTATACGAAAGTTTAATCAAGCAGCTTCCGAATATTATTTTTCAGATAAGGGTAAATTCCCAAAAACAAATTGCTGTCGATTTTTTGAGCAAACCTATTGAGTTTTTAAATGAGTTTTCCATAAATGAGTTTCTGGAAGATTCATATAAATTATCGAATTATAAAATTTATGAGCCGGATTTGAAAGTTTTTTTGGATTCTTATGAAAAGGCTCTTTCAAGCAAAGAAAAATGGGAAATTGATTTCAGATTATTAATGCCAGAAAGTGGTTATAAATGGATCCGTATTGATGCTACGCCAAAGAAAAATGATAATGATGAAGTGGTTTTTTACGGACTGATTTCAGATGTAACAGTAGTAAAAGAACAAGAAATTAGACTAAAAGTAGCTGACGAAAGGTATCATTTTGCAGTACAAGCATCGGATAGGGGAGTTTGGGATTGGGATTTGATAACCAATAAAGTGTATTATTCCTCTGAGTCGATGAAAATTTTGGAACTAACTGAATCAGATTTGGTTGCCGCCCCAGAAGAATGGGACGAAAGAGTACATCCAGACGATAGGGAAGAATATTATGGAAACATAAATCTGCATTTTGACAATAAAATTCCATTTTATGAAACTTGTCATCGTGTTCTTTGTAACGGTAAATACAAATGGATTCTGGACAGGGGTAAAGTCATAGAAAGAGATGACGATGACAAGCCATTGCGTATCGTAGGGACTCACACCGACATATCTGCACAAAAAGAAAAAGAAATCGAGCTGGCCAAAATGCTCGAAATCGTAAATACACAGAATAATAAGTTGCTGAATTTTGCCCATATCGTTTCCCATAATTTAAGAACACATAGTGGGAACATAAAATCATTGCTGGATTTGCACCAAGAAGCGCTTTTATCGAATGAAGACACGTTAAACAATATTCAGGTCGTTTCAGATGAATTGTTCTCTACAATCGAAAATTTAAACGATTTGGTAAACATATATGCCGAAAGGGAAAGTGACATGCAACTATTAAAACTCAATAGTTTTATTGATAAAGTTTTGGACGTTTTAAACGAGTCGATTAAACTGAAAGGAATTCAGGTTCTGAATTATGTTCCCAAGGCGTTAAAAGTGTTTTGTGTGCCTGCCTATCTGGAAAGTATAATGTTGAATTTGGTTACCAATGCAATTAAATATTCTGATCCCAATAAGGACCCAAAAATCATTTTTACAACTGAGGCCAATGATGATTTTGTTGTTCTGAATGTAAAGGACAACGGCTTGGGAATTGATCTTGAAAAACACCAAGACTCTATTTTTGGATTGTATAAAACTTTCCACAAAAACAATGATGCGAGAGGAGTTGGTCTATATCTTACCAAAAACCAAATTGAAAATATGGGGGGTAAAATAGAAGTGGAGAGCACCCTTAATTTTGGATCCACTTTTAAAATTTATTTCAAAAAAGAATAAAAAAATAATAAGGAGCGAAACAATAGGCTTTATCGGGAAAGATCGTTCCTGCTGTCCGCTATATTTCCCGATTAACAAAAACTACGGCAAAAAAGCCTTGTTTTTCTAAATCGGGAGATACCGCTTCCATCAGGGCTAAAGGGCCAGCATAGTCTATTTTTGGAAAAGCGGCCTAAATATCAATTGTAAAAAAGCATCTAAATAAAAAATCCAAATTCCAATTGTTGATAAAATGGGATTTGGATTTTTTGGTATTTTACACTCTGTTGCTTTTGCAATAGATAGTTGTTTTATTTAGCAATATTTACAGCTCTAGTTTCTCTAATTACCGTAACTTTCACTTGACCTGGATAAGTCATTTCAGTTTGTATTTTTTGAGAAATTTCAAACGATAAATTAGCTGCATTTTCATCAGATACTTTTTCGCTTTCTACGATTACACGTAGTTCTCTACCAGCTTGGATTGCATAAGCATTTTTTACTCCGCTAAATCCGTAAGCTACTTCTTCAAGATCTTTCAGACGTTGAATGTAAGAATCCAAAACTTGTCTTCTTGCACCTGGTCTAGCTCCCGAAATAGCATCACAAACCTGAATAATAGGAGATAGTAATGATTTCATTTCTATTTCGTCGTGGTGAGCTCCAATCGCATTACAAACTTCTTCTTTCTCACCATATTTTTCAGCCCATTGCATTCCTAATAAAGCGTGCGGTAAATCACTTTCAGTATCTGGAACTTTACCAATATCGTGAAGTAAACCAGCTCTTTTAGCTAATTTTACATTTAAGCCTAATTCAGCTGCCATGATACCG
>DATEOV010000589.1:0-6692 GCA_035273645.1 Flavobacterium sp.
GGTAGATATAATTGAGATAGAACAGTATTATTCCAGATATCCATTGTATGTAAAAATCGGTATTGATATGAAATGGGCTTTCATAAAATTGAATAAGGGAGGTACTAATAAAAAAACACCAAATAATACTGTGGATAAGTATTTTGTTTGAGTCGTTATTTTTTATTGATACAATATCCATCTAAAGTCTTATTTTTAATAAAATTAATTCATTTTTTGTAATAGTTGGAGATTTATCGGCGTTCAATTTTTTTATGACCAATTGTCCTACAGCCATAGCTTCTTTCTCCGTTTGAAAATTTTTGTATTCACTAATAACGGGGATAACCGTTTGTTTTATAATTATTCGATTATTGTTTGTAATGGCATATCCCCAACCCTGATTTATCTTTATGGACTGTACATTTAAATTTTTTTCTTTTTGGCAAAAAATAAAAATTAAGAGTCCAATTAAAAATGCAATTATGAATAAATTGAATATATAAGTCAAATTCTTCCGGAATTGTTTCCGGAAGAATTTGCTTTTGCTGTTAGTTGTCGTCGTCATTTTGTTCATCGTTTGGTTTAAATTCCCATACATCGTCAAAATATGATGTTCCTGCTTTTCCTAGGATAACGAAACCTTTCTGTCCGTTGATTGTTATTCCTAACGCATCAGATCTTCCTGAACCTTCAAGCGGCGTTTTTTCTTTCCAGATGTCAGTTTTTGGATTGTATTCCCAAATGGTATTTCCACTTTCCCCACAAGTAACATATCCTAAGCTATTAATTGAAAAGCTAGAAGCATTTGCTCTTTTAATTGAGTAAGTGTCATGATCGCTTTCATCATCATCCAAATCTCTTTTTCTTGTCCAAACATCGGTGCTTGGGTCAAATGCCCAAAAATCTACTTGATTAACACCACTGTTTATACCAGTTCCTAAATAGGCAATGTCGTCAATAACAAAAACGGTTGCATTTCTTCTTTTGTTACCACTAAATCCATTGACTTGTGTCCAAGAATTATTTGTTGGGTTGTATTGGTAGAAATCTTTTAAATAATTTCCATCATAACCTGTTCCCATAAAGGCTTTTCCTCCTACTTGAAAACCTACGGCTCCATATCGAGCAGTTCCTGTAAAATCGGCCTTTTGTACCCAAGTATTGGTGTTTGGATTGTATTCAAAAAAGTCTTTTAATTTATTAGTTCCATCATAGCCAAGACCTACATATCCTTTTCCATCTAATTCAAAGCCTGATCCTGAACTTCTTGCAATACCTATGAAATCTGCTTTTTGTTCCCAATAATCCCCTTCGGAATTGTAAGCCCATAAATCATTTAGATATTCATCTCCAGTATAACCGGTAGTTACATAAGCATAAGTTCCAATTACGAAGCTTGTCGCACTAGATCGCGCTGGTCCATCAAATGCGGATTTTTTTATCCAGTTACCTAGTTTGTCTTCCGAGTCATCATTGCTGCAACTGATTGAAATTAAACCAATGAGTAAAGTACTAAGAAATATTCCTTTTTTTAAATGTTTCATAATGTGCATGGTGTTTATTAAAGTTTGTATTTTATGCTTACGGAAAACACGCCTCCGTTTTTTAAAGATTGATTCATTTCATTCGTTCTGTTTTCATCTGAAAATTTAAATTCTTTGTTTGATGAATATCCGCCTTTGAGATTGATATACCAGGAGGTATCCATGTTTCTTTCAAATTGTAGTGTGGTCTCCATTTGAGAGAATCCCAGTTTTGTTATGGTATTTAAATCATCAGTTATAATTGGTGAATTTAGATTGTAACTGTTTCCACTAAAGTCATTGTTTAGACTGAATTTATTTCGAATTGAATTGGAATAAGATAGTTCCGAATTTGGGAATCCTAATTTTAAATAAGCTTTATTGTTGAATTTATGATTAAATGAAAACGTTGGTAGTATTTCGGGTTTTCCAAAAACGTTCATTCTTTTTATTCCCAGATCAATGCTATTATTTTTGTTTAACGTTTGACTAAGTTCAATGCCTCCCAATATACTTATGTCCGAAATTTCAAAATTACTTTCATAATTAGCTGTTGGTTCTATTACTAAATTCAGCTTTGTTTTTTCTGTCATTTGATGAGAAAATTCAAAAATATTTTCAAAACTATTAAAGTGAGTGTTGTCGTAATTTGTAACATAATTTTTTAATAGATAGGTTTCAATTTCATCAGTAACCGTTGTGCTTTTGTATTTAAAAGTATTTGTCAATTTGTTTTTAGTTCCAATATCTTTAAAAAAAGAGACTCCAATCCCAGTTTGTTTTATTGAACCATTTTCTATGGGTTCCGTTTTAATGTTCAAATCAATTGTGAGTCCTTTTTGTGCGTAAACACTAAATATTGGAATCAAAATCAAAAGCTTCGTAAAGTTGTTTATTCTCATTATTTAATTATTGGTCCAAAAGTAGTTGTGTTGCCAATGAATAAAAAAGAATATATATGCATGGGTTTATTCTATAGACAAACGGGCTATTATTAAAGGCGAATCTGGATTTGAAACTGTATAATAAGTCATAGACAGTTTATCACTTTTTATAGATTGAATAACACGAACAGTATATGTTATTAGGACTGCAGCAACAAGGGCCTATATATTTGCTCAAAAAATTAGGTATGTACAAGTTTTTGATTTTGATGTTTTTTGGTTTATTGATATTTTCCTGTGATTCTGACGTTGATGCTGGAGAATTTGTTGTAGGAGCAGATTATTTAGCTTTAAAAAATAAAGTGGTATCAATTGATACAGTCACAATTGATGTTTCTACCATAAAGCTAGACTCTTTGGTTACTTCTAGTGAAAGTAGAATCTTGGTTGGGAATTATGATGATCCCCTTTTTGGAAAAGTGAAATCGGATAGTTATTTTCAGGTTACGACATCTTCATTTAATCTTTATAGTGAGAATTCCGATACTGATGCAACAGGATATGTGTTTGATTCTATTGCAATGATTTTAAGATATGATGATTACTATTATGCAGATACTACCAAAGTCCAAACTTTAAACATCCATAGGGTAATCAAAAAGTTCAAGCCTAATGTTGATGATGATAGCTTTTATAATAATTCCACTTTAGATTACAATAGTGCAAGTTTAGGTACGATAACTTATAAACCACAGCCAATAGGTAGAGATAGTATTAATGTTAAATTGGATAATGAATTTGGATTGGAACTTTTTAATAAGTTCAAGAATAATGAAATTACTACATCTAGCGAGTTTACAGAATATTTAAAGGGCTTTGTGTTAACATCAGCTTCCAATACTTCAGGGTGTATAGTTGGATTTAATTTGTCAAGTGTACTTCGATTGTATTATTCTAAAGGGAATGGTGATACAGAAGATTTTTTTAAGAAAGATTTTACCATTTTAGATGCCACTAAGCAGTTTAACTCAATTTTATCAGATAGGACAGGAACTTTAATTAATGATTTGCCGTTGTCCAAAATGAGTTTGTCCAGTTTGTATACCGGTAATGCTGGATTTATTCAATCAGGTACAGGAATAGTTTGTCGAGTAGATTTTCCAAATATAAAACAGCTAAAATACCTCGCAGATAAAGGAGCAATAGTTGATGCAAAGTTAATAATGAAACCAGTCAAGAATTCATATTCGAATATGTTCCCATTACCAGAGAAATTAAGTGTTTATGTTGTTGACAAATTGAATCGAATAAAGACGACGCTTACAAATTCGAGTGGTGAGGATATAGTTGCGACTCTCAGTAATGAGAATGATGAATTTGATGAAAGCGTGGGTTATCAACTTTCTCTAGGTTCATTTTTGCAGAAAGAAATGCAGAAAGAGTCAGATTCAAAGAGTGGTTTAATCTTTACGTTACCTATTTTATCCAAAGTTGTAGATAGAGTTGTATTGGGTGATCAGACCAATAAAGAAAGTGAAATGAAATTACAAATCTATTATATAACGTATTAAATGAAAAAGAGTTGTCCTTTTTTGGTTTTAGTGTTTTTTACTTCTTTTATAACCTACTCCCAAAGTATTGCTACTTCACCATATTCACTTTATGGATTGGGAAGTTTGTATGAAGCTAATTTTGGATTAATTCCATCCCTCGGTACCGCAGGTATAGCTTTGCCTTCGGATAGTTTTATCAATAATAAAAATGCAGCTTCTCTTGTGAATATTCCTGAGAATAATTTCTTTTTTGAAGTAGGAGGTAAAGGGATTCAATCTTCTTTTGAAGATAATCTGAAAAAAGAAAATCGTAACAATTTTCAGTTTTCCCATTTCGCTTTTGCATTTCCCATAAATAATAAATCGGCAGTTAGTGTAGCTATGATGCCTTATTCTAGTTCTTCTTTTAAAATTTATGGATTAAAAATACCGATACTAGATAGTAGCAATGAGTATTATTATTTAGATGTAATGGGGACAGGCGGATTGAACAATTTGGATTTATCTTATGCTTATAAATTAAGTAATAAATTATCCTTGGGTTTTTCTGCTTCAGTTCTTTTTGGGAATACTACTGATGAAAGAACCTATGCAATCAATAGTTCAATTACTAGTATTGACAAAAAAGTAACGTATAGTGGTATTCGTCCAATTTTGGGTTCGCAATTCAAAATGAACCCTTCATTGACTTTTGGATTAAATGTGAAATCTCCAACACGTGTAAATGCAACCAAAACTCAATCTGTAACTGTTGTAAATGGTACAGGTACTGCTTCTTTGGAGACTGATGAAAAATCTGATACAGATGATTTTTATTTGCCTTTAGAAGTAGGCTTAGGTTTCAATAAAGCTTTTAAAAACAAACTAAACATAGCTTTTGATTATGAGAAAAGATTTTGGGATGCTACAAATCAATCTGATATGTATGGTAATTTTTCTAATCAAGAAAAGTTTGCATTGGGATTATCTTATCAAAAAGCAAAAACATCCAGAAGTTATTTTGATCGAATAAAATATGCTGCGGGTGTTAATTACGATACGGGTTATTTAGAAGTGGATAATAAAAAAATTGAGGACAGGAATTTCTCTATTGGTGCTTCATTACCCTTAGATCATTTATCTTCAGCTTTGTTTATTTCCTATAGTTATGGACAAAAAGGGCAAATAACAAATTCATTAGTCCAAGAGAATTATCATAAATTAACGTTGAACCTTAATTTAGATGGTATCTGGTTTGTTAAGAAAAAATTAGAATAATTTAGAAATCCTTCTCTTCAACGTGGTATTTATTTTCTAAAATTTCAGTTAAAACCTTTGGGTTGGTGTTTGTATAGAAAATTGGAGTGTTGGTTTTGGCAGTTGAGAAACCAACCTTGTCTCTAAGTATGTTTTGGGTTTGTTTGGCAACAGCTTCTCCAGAATCAATGATATGAATGTGTTCTGGAAGAATTTTTTTTATTTGTGGAATTAAATAGGGATAATGACTGCAACCTAATACGAGATAGTCAATATTAGCTTCAATCATTGGAGCTAGATAGGAATTAAGTAATTTGGTCATTTCCGGTGAATTGATTTGACCATCTTCGATTAATTGAACCAATCCATGGCCTATTTGCTCGATGATTTTGATATCTTGGTATTTCTCCGTGGTCTTGTTGAAAAGTTCACTGTTTAAAGTTCCTTTTGTGGCCAAGATTCCTATTGTTTGAGTTTTAGAGTGTGTTGCTGCAGGTTTTATGGCAGGTTCTATTCCAATAAACGGAATGTCATATTTAGCTCTTAATTCCTGGATAGCATTGGTCGTTGCGGTATTGCAAGCTACTACAATTATCTTGCATCCCATTTCAATCAATAAATCTGCGTTTTTCATGCTTAAAGCGATGATTTCAGCTTTTGATTTTTGTCCATAAGGCGCATTCTTGCTGTCTGCAAGGTAGATTGTTTGCTCATTTGGCAATAAATCATGAATGGCCTTCCAGATGGAGGTTCCTCCAATTCCAGAGTCAAAAACACCAATTGGTCTGTCGTTTGTCATGGTTGCAAATTTAAAAGCTATAGATTAAATCTACTATATTTTTTTGTAAAAAAAAACTGCTCACCCAATATTTTGAGGAGCAGTTTGTAATTGATTTATTTTAGATTAAAAACCTAAGTCTTTTTTCACGTCAATAGTGATATTTGTTCCGTCAGCAAGTAAAAGTGTAGATCCGTCAAGAACATATTGAAATCCTTTAGCTTTACCTACTTTTTGGATAGAAGCTCTTACTTTTTCCATAATTGGCTTAACGATTTCTTCTTGTTTTGTTTGTAATTCTTTTTGAGCATTGTCTCTAAAGTCAACAATTCTTTTTTGCATATCTTGAACTTCTTTAGAACGTTCTTGATTTACAGCTTCAGTAACTGTTGCAGATTCAGCTTCGTACTTTTTTAATTTTGCTTGGTATTCTTCAACCATTTTTTTGTAGTCAGCATCATAAGTTCCACTCAATTTCTCTAATTGTTTTTGAGCATCAAGCATAGCCGGTAATTTAGACATGATTTCATTTACATCAACATGAGCTACTTTAGTTTGAGCATTAGAAATTTGAGTTGCACCTAAAAATAGTATCGCAGCAATTAGTAAAGTTTTGAATTGTTTCATTGTTTTAAAATATTTAGTATTAGAATTTTTATTTGGTTTCTTTTAATTTTTCCTAATTAGCTTTTTTTAAAGCTTCTCTGTCTTGAATTTCTTTTAATCTTTTTTCCTC
>DATEOV010000590.1:0-3069 GCA_035273645.1 Flavobacterium sp.
TATTGTTTCGCTCCTTATTTTTTAAATAATTTATTTACTTAGTCGATGCAAGGTGTATGTCATTGCTGTCAACAGAAAGAAAGCGTTGACTTGGTGGGATAGGCCCAACCAAAGCGGTACGTTGCAAAGTAATGTGTAAACCCCTAAAATAAATTGCAGGAAGACAATTATTACCAAAGCATTTAATCCGTTTTGTTGTTGAGTGCTGAGGTTGTATTTCTTGCCTTTAAAATAAAGGAATAAAATGAATCCTACCACAATGTATGCTAATGTTCTGTGAACGAACTGCACACCGCTTTTCCCTTCGACCAAGTTCAGAAAGAGTGTTTTTTGCTCAATAAAGACACTGTCGTGTATGAATTGTCCGTCGCTCATCATTGGCCAATGGTTGTGAATAAGTCCTGCATTTAAACCTGCGACAAAGCCTCCGTAGATGATTTGCAAAAGCAAAAGAATCAATGTGATGCGAGCAATTTTTTTCAAAGGAACAATTGCCGCTTTTTTATCTGGATAAATTAGATCCAACGCTACCCAAAGTGTGTAGGCGAAAGTGATAAAGGCAAAGGTAAGGTGCAAGGAAAGACGAAAATGACTCACATCCGGATTGTCAACCAAACCGCTTTTTACCATAAACCAACCGAAAAAACCTTGTAAGGCCCCCATTCCTAGTAGTACAAAGCATTTTTTTAAAGTGGCTCTGTCAATTTTTTTCTTGATAAGGAAATAAATGAACGGAACGATGAAAACTAGCCCAATTATTCTTCCGATAAAACGGTGAAACCATTCCCAGAAATAGATAAACTTATAGTCGGATAATGTGAAATCGTTATGGATATTGATTTTTTGGTATTCAGGAAATTGTTTGTATCGGTCGAAAGCTTCTTGCCATTTGGCTTCGGTAAGAGGAGGAAGGGTGTCGGTTACCAGATGCCAGTCGGTCATTGATAAACCAGAATTTGTCAATCGGGTGATGCCACCCACTACAACCATTATAAACACTAAAAAGCAACCCGATAGGAGCCAAATTATTACGGATTTGTTATTTTTTTTCATAAGTTTCAAAGTTTCAAAGTTGCAGAGTTACAAAGTAGCTTTCACTTTGTTTATAAATGAGCTTAACATCCGTTCTAGTTCTCTACTGTCTTCGTATAGGTTATTAAAGTTTTCTTCCGAAATATATTTTAGATTGTAAGCAATTTCTATTTGTGTTTGAAATTCAAATAAGGAGCCAAGGGAAATCGTTAAAAAACGATGATAATCTTTATTTGTTCCTCTGCCATAGCCTTCAGAAATATTACTTGGAACTGAAATAGAGCATCTTCTGATTTGAGAAGTTAGACCAAATTGTTCCTCTTTTGGAAAATTTGAAGAAATAGTATAACAGTTTGTTACTAAAGTCATTGCTTTTTGCCAAATCAATAGATCTCGAAATGTTTTCATATTTTTAGGTTCAAACTTTTTAATTTTATAAAATAGTTTCGAAAGTATGACTTTGTAACTATGATACTTTATTTATTACTTTGTAACTTTCTTCAACCCCAATTTCTCTGCTCTTTTCATCATAAATCCATAAGCAGCATCATAATCATTGGCAATTTCTCCTTCAAGTATGGCTTCTTTAATGGCTTCTTTTAGCATTCCGATTTCTCGGGAAGGTTTTAAATCGAAAATCTCCATAATTTCCTCACCGGAAATGGGTGGTTGGAAATTACGCACATGATCACGTTCTTCGACTTCCACAATTTTTTTGCGAACAATTTCAAAATTGCTATGGTATTTCCTGAATTTATTGGGATTTTTGGTCGTGATATCGGCTTCACAGAGCGTCATTAAGTTTTCCACATCTTCACCAGCATCAAAGACCAAACGTCTTACTGCCGAGTCAGTTACTATATCTTGTGCCAAAACGATTGGACGAGAACTCATGATAACCATTTTTTGGACAAATTTCATTTTGTGGTTCAATGGCATGTGTAAGCGTTCAAATATCTTTTTCGCCATTTTTCCGCCAAGGAATTCATGTCCGTGAAAAGTCCAGCCTTGTTTTTTATTGAAGCGTTTCGTTGGCGCTTTCCCTATATCATGAAGTAAAGCCGACCAACGTAGCCAAACATCATCCGTATTTGGGCAGATGTTATCGACCACTTCAAGTGTGTGGTAAAAGTTGTTTTTGTGGGTGTGGCCTTCTATTTCTTCCACTTGATTTAAAGCGGTCAGTTCCGGAAGGATAATATCTAAAAGCCCAGTTTTAAATAACAATAAAAATCCAACGGAAGGTTTATCTGTAGAAAGAATTTTATTCAATTCTTCTACAATACGCTCTCCAGAAATGATTTTGATACGTTCTGCATTTTTGGTAATGGAGTCCAAAGAAGTTTGGTCTATTTCAAAACCCAATTGAGTTGCAAAACGAATCCCTCTAAGCATTCGCAATGGATCATCAGAAAAAGTGATGTCTGGGTCTAGAGGTGTTTTTATGATTTTGTTTTCTAAGTCGGAAATACCGTTGAAAGGGTCTGATAATGCACCGAAATTGTTAGCGTTTAATGATAATGCCAAAGCATTAATGGTGAAATCGCGTCTGTTTTGATCGTCTTCCAATGTTCCATCTTCTACAATTGGATTCCTGCTGTCAAGATTATAGGATTCTTTTCGGGCACCTACAAATTCTATTTCGGTATCTTCAAAACGCAACATGGCAGTTCCATATGTCTTGAAAACTTGAACTTTTGGTTTTTTAGGAAGTAAATCAGATACTTTTAAGGCCAATTCGATACCGCTTCCAACAGCAACAACATCAATATCTTTTTTTGAATTTCTATTTAAAAGTAAGTCACGTACAAAACCGCCAATCACATAACTTTCTACATTAAGTTCTTGGGATGCTTCCGAAATGATTTCGAATATTTTATTATTTAAGGCTTCTTTGTAGTTCATTTTAAAAGTTTAAAGTTCCAAGTTTAAAGTTTCAAGTTTTAGAAGGACTCTTAAAAAATGAAATTTTAAAACTGAAACAAAAAATTATTTGCGAATCACTTTTACTTGCGAATCATTAGTTAATTTAATGAT